>CBFGMW010000017.1:0-13330 GCA_965649925.1 uncultured Fluviicola sp. | reverse complement strand
TCCTTACGAAAGGATCGTATGATCATCTGTTTTGCATGTATTCATCATTCTTCTTACGATCCGCATCACTTCCCGTGTTACAGCCGTTCGATTTTTTGGTGAAATGATGAATCCATTTAATTTGAGGATAAAGCGGGTAATAATTGCTCGAAAACCACTGAATTGTGGGTTTTAATCGGTTCGATTCATAAATTCCAATTGCGGGAAGATAAAATCCGAAAACAAGATAATCTCCTCTTCTGACCTTATAGTTGAATCCGATATGGCCGTGAATTTGTGCCATGAAATCTTTCTGGAATTTTTGAGGAGCATAAACCGGTGAAGAATACTCTTGTGAACCCGGAAGAACATTAAAATTGAAATTCAGTCCCAATCCGGTTTCCAAATGCCATTTATCGCCCAATTTGGTGAAACGATCTGCTGTCACTCGGCCATAAACGTAGCCGTTATAGAATTTTCCTTCTCCTTCAGTTGAATAAGCATAGTTTCCACCTGCATCCTGAAAATCAACCTTGGTGTATTCTGTTCCGCCAATACACGCGAATCCCAATCCCCAATCTATTCGGTGAATTAAGTTCACACCTATTAAATCACGGCCCGTTTTCTTGTTTTTTGCTCTTCTATCCTGGCGTTTTTCCAGAAAACCCGATGATTTCAGGCGATAATGTGCCATTCCGACATCAATGTACGCACCAAACCGACCAGAGGGATCAATACTAGAAGCAGTGGGACGATTGTTTGCATCCGTTCCTTCGAAAGTTTGAATCTTATTGCGCGTTAAGGTATATGTTGGCCCGAACGAAATTTGCAATCCGTTCCTGGTGATCTCCCTGTAATCTTCAGCGCCGCCAAAAAAGTCTTTGCGTGATTTTCCGTTGAATTTTCTTGATTTTTGCGAAACTGCAGGAAGTATAAATCCAATTGCAAATAGAACGACTAAGAGATTTCTCATGGGTTTTCCTTTTTGTAAATATCTTAAGAAATAGAGTTGGTTACACAATAAACCCCAACATTTTTTCAGGCATCCATTGTTGATTCACGAAGATTCTCAATCAATTATTTTACGGTTATGATATTCCTTACAACATCAATAGTCACGGTTTTAACCTTATCGCCCATGTCTGAAACCTTAAAGACAAGTTGATTTGGATCATTGATAATGACCGTTTCGCTGGAAAGTATATCATAACAACTGTTCAGCACCACGTTTTGAAAACTTTGAAAATTATAATTCCCATCGTATTTCAAAACGGCATAACCATCTTCTGTGCCGGCACCACATCTCCCCTGAATATAAGGGTTGGATGAAAACTCATATTTCAAAAGAAAACTGTTTTCTGTTTTTGAATGAACGCTGTGAACCAACTCACAATTATCGATATAACCCATCATTTCATCCATGTCAATGAATTTGATCTCGTTATTATGCGTTGTTTTAATGTAATCTGTGGTTTGTTCAATTGAAAGATTGTCTGAAAACAATCTCAAAGGCAACGTTTTTGTTGGTGTTGTCCATTCTTTGATTTCAGAACTATAGATGAACTTCTCATCAAAACCCGACATTCCTTTCAACAGTTCTAGTCCATCCCATAGGTTTGAACCACCATAGTTAAATTCAAGTATGGAATCTTGTTTCTCCTTTTGCTGGAACACGAAAAGTGTTAAATCATCATTTTCATATAAGCCTACTACAGGAATTTTCTGCTGAATGTTATCGTAATAATACCAACCTTTCACAGAATAGACACCTCTGTGCTCTCCTGAAGATTGATAATACTTCAGATAGATCGTGATAGCATATTTTTCGTTGATTTTCCCCCGGAAGGTACGCTCGTCTGTTCTTACTTCAACAATTTCATCTTTTTGCTGAGTGAATGCACAATTCAGGGTAAACAAGACAAAAAGTAATAGCAAATTCTTCATAATCAGCTTCAAGAAATCAATTCCAACATTTTATCCATTACCGCTTGTTCATTCCAGTTTTCATGGATATTCTCCATTTTCATCACTTCTTTCATGATGCCTTCCTGTGCCTGACCATTTTTCAATGCATCGCTGTAACGCGTATTACTGAAAGTAACCTGGGAATATAATGGCATCCATTTTTCAGGATACAGATTCGCGAATTTTGCTTCTATTTTCTTTTGCAGCAGAAAGTCCGGATTTCCGGTTAAATCGCGCATTTCGATGTAATTCAACAAGGCCAGATCTAAAATCGCATTTCCATCCGGAACCCGTTGATCTGAAAACGCTTTAAACGCCCCATCCCAATTTTGATTGCTTTGGTTTAAGAACTCATCGAAAACCGTACAATCTTCAAATCCGCAGTTCATTCCCTGACCGTAAAAAGGAACAATGGCATGAGCTGCATCGCCTATTAACAGGATTTTGTTCTCGTAATTCCATGGTTCACAGCGTACCATTATTAAACTTGAAGTCGGATTCTCGAAATAATCGTCGATCAAAGTCGGCATCATTGGAACCGCATCCGGGAATGTTTTATCAAAGAAAGCTTCAACCTCTTCTTTCGTTTTTAGAGAGTCGAAAGAAGTTTCACCAAACATCGGAAAGAACAAGGTACATGTAAAACTACCATCAAGATTTGCAAGTGCAATCATCATAAACTCGCCGCGCGGCCAAATATGCAGACAGTTTTTGTCCAGCTTGTGGGTTCCGTCTTCATTTGCAGGAATCACCAATTCTTTATAGCCGTGGTGCAGGTATTTCTGAGAATAATCGAACAGCATTGATTTCTGCATGCGCATACGAACTGCGGAGAAAGCTCCGTCGGTTGCGAAAATATGATCGAACTGATGATTTTCTTTCTCTCCGGATTCGCTGTTTGAAAACTGCAATGTGTTTGTATCCAGTTTTACATCATCACACTTACGATTGAAGTAATATGAGATATTCGGAAAGTTATCTGCCAGATTCATCAGTTTCTGGTTCAATCCACCACGGGAAACAGAGTAAATTGCCTGATCTTCTTTTCCGTAAGGCTGATAAGTGAGCGTTCCATCCAAAGCATGCATACACCGTTTGTACATCGGGATAGAAATAGCACGAATATCTTCAGCAATTCCGGCTAATTCCAAAGCTTTCCATCCTCTATCGGAAAGAGCCAGATTGATTGATTTCCCACCAATAAGTGTTGCTTTACGAAGATCTGGCCTGCGTTCAAAAACCGACACTTCAACTCCTCGTTTTGCTAATAATATGGCTTGTAAACTTCCTACGAGACCTGCTCCTACTACTGCTACTTTCTTCATTCTATATCTTTTTGCCACTAGGGCGCTTGTTCATTGCATCCTCTCACTTTTACCACAAAGGCACAAAGGATACAAAGAAATAATTCGTTATCTGAACCTCCTTCGTGTTCACTCTATTTACCATACTTTGACTCCGCTTAGTTTACTCACAAGTACACAAAGAAGTAATTCAATAGTGTTCTCAGTACCCTTGTGGTTTATCTAATTGCTTCTTCCAAATACTTCCCTAAATAATACACATCCTCGAAAGAATTATACAAAGGAACCGGTGCAACGCGAATTACGTTCGGTTCACGCCAGTCGGCCACAACGCCATTCGCGCTGATTGCTTCAAAAACTTCTTTTCCTTTTCCATGGAGCAAAATTGACAACTGCGCTGCTCTTCTATGCTTCTCACGCGGAGTAATGATTTCAAAACTGCAATGTTCACCGTATTTCGCTGATAATTCATCTAGGATAAACTCGAGGTATGCTGTTAATTGATCGCTTTTCTCACGCAATTTCATCATACCAACCTCATCGAAGATTTCCAAAGATGCCCAATGTGCGGCCATTCCCAAAACCGGTGCGTTACTTAGCTGCCAGCCTTCAGCACCTTCCATCGGTACAAAGCCTGGCTCCATCATAAATCTTGTCGACTTATCATAACCCCACCAGCCTGCAAAACGCGGCAGATCCGGACGATTAGCAAATTTTTCGTGAACAAACATTCAGGAAACACCACCGGGACTTGAATTCAAATATTTGTACGAACACCAGGCGGCAAAATCCACATTCCAGTTATGTAATTCCAATAATGCATTTCCGGCAGCATGCGCCAAATCAAAACCAACATGAGCGCCAACTGCGTGTCCGGCTTCGGTAATTGATTTCATATCCAGTAATTGCCCGGTATAGTAATTCACTCCGCCAAACATAACCAAAGCAAGCGTATCACCCAATTCTGCAATTTTGTTCAGAATATCCTCGTCACGCAATATATGTTCACCCTCACGCGGTTCCATTGCAACCATGTCAACCTTCGGATCTAAACCATGAAAACGCACTTGTGATTCCAATGCGTACAAATCACTCGGAAATGCTTTCGCCTCACACAAAATTTTCGTTCTTTTTCCTTCCGGTCTGTAAAACGAAACCATCAGCAAATGCAAATTTGTAGTCAATGAATGCGTAATTACAACTTCTTTCGGAAGAGCCCCAACCACATTCGCTGCAGATTGTGTCAAAAACTCATGATACTTGAACCAGGGATTTGTTCCGTGAAAATGTCCTTCAACACCCCATTTTGCCCAATCGTCTAATTCAAGATTCACCTTTTCACGCACGCTTTTCGGCTGTAGTCCCAGTGAATTCCCAGTGAAATATCGCACAGGATTATCTGTAAAAGTTGGAAAATGAAAGCGCTCTCTGTACACTTTTAATTCGTCGGCTGCATCAAATGCCTGAGCTGCCTGAAGAGAATTCTCAAATTTGGACATCTTAAATCTTAATTCTACTAATTTTGTGGCACTCTTGTTCAAATTGCGAACAAAAGTTGTTCAAAGATACACATTCAAATTCGTATAAAATCATGAAGCAGTCCAATTCAGAAGCACTTTTTCAAACGGCAAAAACTTATTTTCCCGGAGGAGTAAATTCACCAGTTCGTGCATTTAAATCTGTTGACGGATCTCCGCTTTTCATAAAAAAAGGGGATGGCGCCAGAATTTGGGATGAGGATGATAACGAGTTCATTGATTTTTGCGGCAGTTGGGGGCCGCTGATTTTAGGTCACAATCACCCGAAAGTATACGAGAAAATTGTTACAACACTTCAAAACGGAACAACGTTCGGAGCACCAACACGCTTAGAAAATGAATTGGCCGAATTGATTATTTCGAACAATCCGTTTATTGAAAAAATTCGCTTTACAAGTTCAGGAACTGAAGCTGTTATGTCGGCTATTCGCTTAGCGAGAGGTTATACCAAACGCGATAAAATTGTAAAATTCGAAGGCTGTTACCACGGTCACTCTGATTCACTTTTAGTAAAAGCCGGTTCAGGTTTAGTAACCTTTGGAAACTCATCCAGTGCTGGTGTTCCGGAAGCTTTTGTGAACGAAACAATTGTTCTTCCATTAAACAACGAAGAAGCTTTGAAGGAATGTTTTGAGCGTTTCGGGAAAGAAATTGCCTGTGTAATCATTGAGCCCATTCCGGCAAATAACGGCTTGCTTTTGCAGGAAACCACGTTCTTATATGCATTGCGTGATATTTGTACGGAATATGGGTCGCTCTTGTTTTTCGATGAAGTCATCTCCGGATTTAGAGTTGGATTCTCCGGTGCAGCTGGATATTACGGCATTCAACCCGATTTAGTGACTTACGGAAAAATTATTGGCGGCGGGCTTCCAGTTGGAGCTTACGGCGCGAATAACGAGATCATGAGCTGTGTTTCACCAGACGGACCGGTTTACCAGGCTGGGACTCTTTCAGGAAATCCGGTAGCGATGGCTGCGGGAATCGCTTCATTGACGGAGCTTATTCAACCGGGATTTTACGAAGATCAGGAAGCGCGCACCCATTTGTTCACAGGAATTATCAACGATCACGCAAAAGCAAAAGGGTATCATTTCGAATTAGTGACTATAGGCTCTATCTTCTGGATTAATTTTGATGATTCAAAAAGAATCCGTCAGGCTGACGCCATTAACCCGGACATGACAAAATTCAAGAAATTGCACCGTGCTTTGCTTGAAAGAGGAGTTTACATTGGTCCGAGCGGTTACGAAGTTGGATTTGTTTCACAGGCACACACGCCTGAAATTTTAAAGGAGGCAGCTGGACTTTTTGTTGATGCTTTGGATGAGGTTTTAAGCTAGGGCGGATTTCCAATGAATTCAGTCCTTCCTATATAAAAAAATAAATTTATAAAATTGAAAGCCTATTTACAGAGGCTTTGAAGAGATCAGAAAACGGAGCCCCGCCTTCAGGAGTAGCCGTCTCACTCTGTTACCTTTCCCTCTTACTTAAAACAGCTTAAACCTGCTATTCATCATAGAAACGCGGAACTCATCTATGCGCTCATCGAATTTTTTCTGGTAAAATCTTCGAACGAATTTGTACGTCCCTTTGGTCATTTTGTACTCCAGCTCATCTGAGAAAACCGGGACAATTGCCAGCAAATAAACTTGCTTTCCATCCACTTTTAGTGGTTGGAATAGGCTCTCCAGGAACATCGGTTCCAACAGTATAAAATTGTCTTGCTTGAGGATCGGAGAAATGGCTTCAGATGGATTTCCGCATGGAATGGAATGCCCGGGGCCGAACCATGTGTTTTTGGATGTAACGAAAGTCTCCAATCGGTAAATCCAGTCGTACAATGCGGTTAGAGCAGCATTCTCCTTATCGTTTATATCCCAATAAGCAGGCAGAGCAAAGAACAATTCATTGTGTTCACGACCTTTCCATTTATCGGTAACCGGCATTTCGTATGTTGAAAGCGATGAAGTCATTATGATAGTAAGCGGAACGTGCAATTCGAGGTATAAAACGTAGAGTTTCTGTTCCGGATGAACAGGATTTGCCATCAGTTGAACACGATGTTCGCCTACGCGATCATTAAGAGCTTCATGCAGATTCATAGTGCAAAAGTACAGTTTAAATGTGCAGTTATGTCCAAGTGGCTTTTTTTCGAAGTGAATAATTGATAGCTGAATGAATCGCAAACATTATCACAAAGAAGATTAAGTACATCGCTAATCCATAAACATTATACGGATGTCCTTGGTTAAAAAATGCACCCCAAAGAAAAATGATCATCCAAATCACACAAGTTCCACCCAAAAATAGAAGAGGAAAATTCATGAATTTTGTAATCATCAACACTTTAGAAAACGTGAAGGCCGTTATCGCAGCACTTGAAAGGATAATAAATGTGCTACCGAAAGGCCAATGCATACTTCTAAACAGCAAACCAGCTCCAAGAACACAAAGCCAGACAATTAAAGCTGTATAATTAACTTTTGGTTTTAGCGACTTCCCAAGTGAATCAAGCAATTCTTCCATCCTGCAAAGTTAAGTTTAATCTAGACTAACTGTAACAAAGATCAGCACAAGTCGGTCATTAGTATTGAGCTTCTTTGATATTCTTGCCGATTTTCAAACTTTCTCGCACTCATATATACTGAAAATTTATATTTGTTCCATGCAAAAAATCCTGATTCTACTTCTGTTTAGTGCTTTGTTCCTTAGCACGTCGCATTCCCAAAATCTGAAACAATTCGATTACACTATTGAACCGATAGTTAATGGAGATCAATCGCACTTCATAGTAACCATTGAGTTTAAGCAAAAAGAACAAGGTGGAATGCGTTTTATGATGCCGCAGGTTTGGGGAATGGAAGACAAAAACGAATTCATTGAATTGGTAAGCGTGAAAAACGCAGACTACATTGCAAGCGATTCAGCCATTTCTTTAAAATACAAGAAAAACGCACGAATTCAAATTACCTATCGACTGAAAAACACTGTAGAAGACACCATTCCGGGAAGAGGCCAGGAATATTTACCAACCATTAAACCTTCCTATTTTACACTATTTACGAATTCCGGATTTATACTGCCGGAAGACAATTCGGGCAACAGGTACAATTTCACTATTCGCTGGAAAAACTATCCGGAACAATATGTTTCCAAGCCAATAACCAGTTTTGGGAACGGTTTGGTTCAAAAATTAAGCTTCGCAACCGTTGAAGATTTGCAGAACGGTATCTTGATTGGCGGCGATTACAGATTGCATGAGCAACAGAACGACAAAAAGCAAATTACTTATTTTGCTATTCGCGGGAAATGGGTGTTCAAAGATCAGGAAATGGGCGCACTTGTTGAATCGACCCTCCGGCAACAGCGGAAATTCTGGGATGATTATTCGACAAAAAGTTATCTCATCACTGTTTCTGCCGGCGGATATGAAAATGAAAATGAGCAATCGTATTCAGGAACAGGATTACAAAACTCATTTGCGGTTATAGCCACTTGTAACAATACCGCACAAGTGAGTACGTTCAATTATTTGTTTCATCACGAATTGATGCATCACTGGATTGGAAACCAGATTAAAAATGGAGCGGATGAAGAGCTTTCTTATTGGTTTTCAGAAGGCTTTACAGATTATTTCAGCCGGAAAAACATGTATGAATCAGGTTTAATATCGAAAGAAGAATATACTGAATTGCTTGATTCCGTTTTTGCAATTCATTACAACAATCCACTGGCTTCAGCTCATAACGACAGCATCAAGGCGAATTTCTGGGGTGGCACTTACTACGGAAAACTACCCTATAACCGGGGAAGTATTTTCGCTTATTACTTAGACGGAAAACTTCAGAAAGTTTCGAACGGGCAATATGATCTGAAATATGTCATGCGCCTTATGTTAAGCGAGACCAAACTGGAAAAGCGGCAATTCAGCTGGCAGTGGTTGCAAAGTGAAATACTGAACCTTATGAATTACGATATTTCTTCCGATTACAAAAAATACATCCTGAACGGTGAACTTATTCCAATAGAAGCATTGAATGAAAATCTGAATAATCAATTGGAGATGCGGCAAACGAAAGTTCCTGCAAGTGGGTTTGTTATGGAAAAAGATTCTTCTTCCGGAAAAACATTCGTTACAAAAATCGAAAAAAACTTAGGTATTGAAACTTCCGGATTGCAGATTGGCGACGAAATAAAAGGCTATAGTATTTACGGAAGTGTTTACCAGGAAAGTGAAGTTTATATCATACGAGACGGGAAAGAAATGACTATTCCATTCTATGGCTATACCATGTCACAACCTGTACCGCAGCATGCGGAGAAATAAGTCCAAAAGATTAAATGTTCAATGCTTCAAAGCGATCAATTTGAATCTTGAACCATTAAGAGATTAAGAGAATTAAGTTATGTTCTAAATGAACCTTAATTCCTTAATGGTGAAAATGCCTGAATCTTTTTGAACATTGTATCTCTCTACTTCGGAGTATTGTACATGTCACTTACAATAGAAGCAATATTCGTTGTAAAGAGTTTCACTGCTATTGCAAGAAGAATAATTCCGAAAACCTTTTTTAGAATTGCAATTCCTCCCGGACCCAGCAAATGCTCAATTTTTTTCGTTAGTCGGAGAACTGCATAAACGATCACAATGTTCAGAATAACAGCTAAAACAATGTTGATACTTTGAAATTCTGCCCGAAGTGCCACCAGAGTTGTCATGGTTCCTGCCCCGGCGATAATTGGGAACGCTAACGGAACAACGCTTGCCGTTTTACCCGAAACCGAATCACGAAAGAGTCGCACGCCAAGAATCATTTCCAGCGCCATTGCAAATAGAATAAACGAACCTGCTACCGCAAAGGATTGCACATCTACACCAAAAAGTTTCAGGATACTTTCTCCCAGTATCAGGAATCCGATCATGATTCCAAGAGAAACCAAACTCGTTCTCATAGGATGGATTTCACCTGCTTGTTCCTTAATCTTGATAATCATCGGAACCGATCCTATAACATCAACAACAGCGAACAATACTGTAGCAGCCTTAAAGAACTCCGCTGCGTCAAAACCGTCAAAAAACTTCTCGATACTTTCAATCATAACTAATCACTTTTTCAACAACCTCCGGGAAATGTTGATGTTCGAGCATTTGTACTTTTTCAGCCACCATTTCCGGTGTATCTGTAGCTAAAATTTCCGTTTCAAACTGTGCAAGAAGTTTCCCCTTATCAAATTCCTCATTCACTAAATGTATGGAAATTCCGCTTTTCAATTCTTTTGCATCAACAACCGCACGATGAACATTCATTCCGTACATGCCTTGTCCGCCATATTTCGGCAAAAGTGCCGGATGAACATTTATGATCCGATTCGGATATCCGCGAAGCAGGTTTAGCGGAATTTTACGCAGGAAACCAGCAAGTACAATCCATTTAATGGAACGATAATCCAATTCCTGGAGCAGTGTCAAACCATTTTCAACCTGTTCGTTAGACACAACCAGCACTTCAATCCCTAATTCTCTGGATTTTTCAACAACAGGAGCACTTTCCCTATTGCAAACTACAAGCGACACCTTCACAGAAGGATGCTTTTCAAAATACCGGATCAAATTAATCGCATTGGAACCGTTTCCGGAAGCAAAAAGAGCGATAGCCGTTGTGTTCATGCTGCAAAGTTAGAATAAGTTCAGGGGTAAACAAGACAATCCTGAGTCAATTCCTGCCGCTGATGTACCAACAATAATTGCCCTATCTTTTTGATTTATGAACAATTATAAATAAATGAATCGGCTACTTGTTTGTTTAAAAACAGAATTAAGTTGTGAGATATTTTGTTTTTATCGCATTTCCTATTTTCTTTGCAAGCTGAAAAACCTTATAAAAGAATTTAGAGATGTCTGATATCAAATCAAGAGTAATATCTATTATCGTAGATAAATTAGGAGTTGAAGAAAGCGAAGTAACAAACGAAGCAAGCTTCACAAATGATCTAGGTGCGGATTCACTAGACACAGTTGAGTTGATTATGGAATTCGAAAAAGAATTCAATATCGCTATTCCAGACGATCAAGCTGAAAACATTCAAACTGTTGGTGACGCGGTTTCTTACATTGAGAAAAACGCTAACTAAAACAGGCTTTTACAAGCATTAACCAAATTAAACTTTATGGAGCTAAAACGAGTTGTTGTTACTGGCTTAGGGGCTATTACACCCATTGGAAATACCGTTTCAGAATATTGGAATGCATTGATCGATGGTAAAAGTGGCGCCGCAATTATTCAACAATTTGATGCATCCAAGTTTAAAACAAACTTTGCTTGTGAAGTAAAAAATTTCAATGTCGAAGATCACATCGACAAAAAAGAAGCTCGGAAATTAGATCAATTTTCACAATATGCCATGGTCTCTGCTACAGAGGCCATGGTTGATTCTAAATTGATGGAATCGGAACCAAACGTTGATCGTATTGGAGTAATCTGGGGTTCGGGAATAGGTGGTTTAAAAACTTTCCAGGACGAAGCTCAGAATTTCTTCAGCGGTGACGGAACTCCGAAATTCAATCCGTTCTTTATCCCTAAAATGATCGCAGATATTGCTGCCGGTCATATTTCCATTAAATACGGCTTACGCGGACCAAACTACGTAACTGTTTCTGCTTGTGCTTCGGCTACAAACGCAATTATTGATGCATTCAATTTAATTCGTTTAGGAAAAGCAGATGCTATTGTGACAGGTGGTTCGGAAGCTGCAGTAAACGAAATGGGAATGGGTGGATTCAATGCGCTTAGAGCCTTGTCTACCCGAAACGATTCACCGGAAACAGCTTCACGCCCATTCGATTTAGATCGTGACGGGTTTGTGTTAGGTGAAGGTGGCGGTGCTCTCATTTTAGAAGAGTACAACCATGCAATCAAGCGAGGTGCAAAAATCTACGCCGAAGTTCTTGGCGGTGGAATGTCCGGTGATGCTTATCACATGACTGCTCCGCATCCGGATGGAATTGGTGCACGGAATACTATGATCGCTGCGTTGGAAGACGCAGAAATTGATCCGAGTGCAGTTGACTATGTGAATGTTCATGGTACTTCTACTCCTTTGGGAGATGTAGCAGAAACAAAAGCCATTCTTCAGGTTTTCGGAGAGCATGCATACAACCTGAACATCAGTTCAACAAAATCTATGACCGGACATTTATTGGGGGCAGCAGGAGCTATTGAAGCAATTGCATGTATCCTGGCGGTTCAGAACGATATCGTTCCACCAACAATCAATCATTTCACAGATGATCCCGAAATTGACAACCGTTTGAATTTCACCTTTAACAAGGCGCAAAAAAGAACTGTCAATGTAGCTTTATCCAATACATTTGGCTTTGGTGGTCACAATACTTCTGTGATTGTCAGTAAGTTTAAAGGGTAAGCTTCAGCTTCGTGAAATTTAAAATTCCATTTTTAGGCAGTAAACAATCCGCTGATGATTTGGCATTAGTACGTTTTTTTGTGCAGAAATTTGGTTATCGACCCAAAAACATTGCTGTTTTCAAGGAAGCTATTACCCACAAATCCATTTCATACTCAACCAATTCTGATTCTACCTATTCCAATGAGCGTTTAGAGTTTTTGGGTGATGCAATCCTGGATGCTGTAATAGCGGAATTTTTATTTCAGAAATTCCCGGAACAAGATGAAGGTTATTTGACCAAAGTGAAGTCGAAGGTGGTTTCCCGCAAAACACTTTCGGAAATCGGTGAAGAATTAGATCTCAGAAGTATTCTGCGTTATCACAAAGGCCGATCTATTAATCTTAACTCGTTGGAAGGAAATGCTTTTGAAGCAATTATAGGAGCTATTTACCTTGACGGTGGTTTTGATGTTGCAAAAAAAACACTGAATCATTTTATTTTCCGCAAATACGTCGACCTGAACAAAATTCTGGAAGAAGAGATTGATTTCAAATCGAAACTGTTTATCTGGAGTCAAAAACGGCGTTTGAACTTAGAATTCCTTGTACTTCGGGAAGAGAACAACCAGGGAAACTGGCTTTATGAAGTTGTTGTTGCTGTAAACGGAACCAACTACGGAAAGGGCATTGGAAGTTCGAAAAAAATTGCTGAGCAGGCAGCGGCAAAGGAAACCCTGATTTTGATGGGGGAACTCTAACAAAGTCAAAAAGCAAAATCATCAGAAATTTCTTTTAACAAAACTTATCTTAGATTTGTGTCACACACTTATGCACAAACTTGAGAATACCACAACACATTTTTCTTTGGACCTTCTTCCTGTTTAATTCGCAATATACGTTTGCGCAAGATCCTTATTTCTTTCATTACGATGATGAAAACGGATTACCGTCTAACGAAGTTTACAGCATAGTTCAGGATAAAAAAGGATTTATATGGCTTGGTTGCGATGCTGGTTTGTATAAGTTTGATGGTGTTCGCTACATTCCATATAAAAGCTCCACACAAAAAACAAAGTCGGTTTCCGGACTCACTATTTCAACTTCAGGTAAATTGTATTGCACCAATTTTCAATCGCA
>CBFGMW010000016.1:0-13418 GCA_965649925.1 uncultured Fluviicola sp. | reverse complement strand
ATAGTCAAATCTAACCATTCCTCTTTTCAGCTTTTTGGCTCTTCCTCTTTTTTTTTGCTTTTCCGCTATTAACAAATTGTTGATGACTTTCCTCCTGATAACTATCGGGATTCCTCTCCTAAGCCCTATCTTTGCGCTCTATGATTCTCTGTATTGCCGAAAAGCCTTCTGTAGCAAAAGACATCGCTGAAATTCTTGGTGCGAAACAACGTAACGACGGATTTTACGAAGGGAACGGCTATTGGGTTTCCTGGACTTTCGGCCATTTGTGTACCTTGAAAGAACCGCAGGATTATAAAGATTCATGGAAGTATTGGCGGCTGGAAGATCTACCTATGATTCCGGAGAAATTCGGCATTAAACTGATAGACGACAATGGTGTAAAGAAACAGTTTTCCACCATTGAACGCCTGGTACAAAATTGCACTGAGGTAATAAATTGCGGCGATGCCGGCCAGGAAGGAGAACTCATTCAACGCTGGGTGCTTTCCAAGGCAAAATGCAATGTGCCTATTAAACGATTATGGATTTCTTCCCTTACGGAAGAAGCTATTAAAGAAGGTTTTTCAAAACTGAAAGACGGAAATTCTTACAATAATTTATACGCTGCCGGAAGCGCGCGCGCTATTGGCGACTGGCTTTTGGGAATGAATGCTACGCGTTTGTTTACAAAGAAATTCGGGAAAGGCCAGGCTACTCTTTCCATCGGGAGGGTGCAGACACCAACCCTGGCTATGATCGTTAATCGGCAGCTGGAAATTGATGCGTTCAGAGTAGAAGAATATTATGAGCTGAAAACCGATTACCGTGCTGTGGAATTTACCGCCATGATTCCAAGGATTACGAAAGAAGAACGCGCAAATCAGGGGCTGGCATATTTAAAAGAGCATCTTTTCGAGATCACATCCTTCGAACAGAAAGAAGGGAAGGAGGGAAATCCGCGTTTATTCGATTTAACGTCTTTACAGGTTGAAGCAAATAAGAAGTTCGGGTTTTCAGCCGACGAAACCCTGAAGAATGTTCAGAGTTTATATGAAAAGAAACTGGTGACTTATCCGCGTGTTGATACCACTTATCTGAGTGAAGATTTACATCCGAAGATTGAAGGGATTATGCGTGGAATGACTTACTACTCCAGGTTTACGGAGTTTATTTTGTCGAAACCGATTCCAAAACTGAAAACTGTTTTCGACGATAAGAAAGTAACGGATCACCACGCGATTATTCCCACAGGTGTTCAGCCAAGCGGAATTTCGCATCCGGAGCAGCAGGTTTATGAGTTGATTGCCCGTCGTTTTTTGGCGGCATTTTACCCGGAATGTAAAGTCTCGAATACTACGGTTCTCGGAAAGGTTGACAAGATTGAGTTTAAAGCAACCGGGAAGCAAATTATTGAACCGGGCTGGAGACAAGTTTGGGAAGAAGCAAAAGACGAAGACAAAAAGGCAGAAAAACCAGAACAGGTAATGCCTGAATTTGTTGCTGGCGAAAGCGGTCCGCACGAACCAAAAGTGCATCATGGAAAAACGAGTCCGCCGAAAGCATATACGGAAGCAACCTTACTCCGCGCCATGGAAACTGCGGGAAAACAGGTTGAAGACGAGGAAATTCGCGACATGATGAAGGAAAATGGAATTGGTCGTCCGGCAACACGGGCCAATATCATTGAAACGCTTTTCAAGCGCAAGTACATTGAGAAAAAACGCAAAAATCTGATTCCTACACCTATTGGAATGAGTTTGATCGGAACAATACAAAACGAATTGCTGAAAAGCGCCGAGCTTACCGGGCAATGGGAACGTAAACTGCGTTTGATCGAAAAAGGTGAGTACGATCTGGAACAGTTTAAACAGGAATTGATTGTGATGGTTCGTGAGTTGACGGATGAGGTGATCTTTTCACAGCCAACAGTTCATTTTCAATTGGAAAGCCAGGCGCCTGAACCACCAAAAGTAAAACGTGAGCGCAAACCAACTGAGAAAGTTGTTTTGGCAGATTTGGATTGTCCGAAATGTAAACAGTTCAAACTTCTTGAAGGTAAAACAGGAGTTGGCTGCAGCAACTACAGAGTTTGTGGTTTCCTGGTTCCGTATGAATTACTTGGGAAGAAACTAACGCCGAAGCAACTCGTTGATCTGATTCAGAAAGGAAAAACGGGGAAAATGAAAGGCTTGATGATTCCGGGGGCAGCACAGGTTGTCGAAGGAAGTATTGCTTTGGATGAGCAGTTTAACGTAACAGTTGTTTAAATTAATAATTCAGAAATTCTTCTTTTATCAAAGGAATGTGGAAGGTAATAACAGTTCCGGTTTCCTGTAGCTGCTTATCCGTAATTTCATACGTGATCTTCACTCCGTATTTCTGGCGGATCATGTCAATTTTCTCTTCTATTAATTTCCATCCGTGCGAAACGTGATTGTCGCGCGAACTGTTTATTCCTTTCGAAGATTCTCTTCCTATTCCGTTGTCTTCGACAGAGATGCTGAGAAGTTCTGAGGTGCAGGTTGCATAAACACTTATTTTCTTTTGTTTCTTGCTGTGAGCCAAACCGTGTTTAACCGCGTTTTCTACAACCGGTTGAAGCAGGAGAGTAGGAATAATACGCTTTCTGCATGATTCCGGAATGTCGACAAGAATCTCCAGTTCTCCGTCAAAACTGATTTGTTCAAAAAGCAGGTACTTTTCTATAATATCAATTTCTTCATTTAACCGGACAAAAGAATGATCACTTTGCTGCAAAAACTTCCGGAGCAGCAGCGAAAATTCGGTCAATGCGTTTTCAGCAGCTTCCTTTCTTTCAAGAACAATCAAATACTGAATATTGTTTAAGGTATTAAAGATGAAATGCGGGTTCATCTTTGATTGAATAGCTTTTAGTTTCAACTCCAGGATATTGTTGTTGATTGTGTTTTCGTGAATTTCTTTTTTCCTTCTGCTCGAGATCCTGTTTCTGATAAAAAGCGTTATTGCTGTTAATGCAGCCACAATGACAAGTGATCTGAACCACCAGGTTTCGTAATAATAAGGTTTAATGGTAAAGTGGTACGTAACAGTTTTCGGGTATGGGTCGTTGTACGCGTCCAAAGCCCGCACCCTGAGCGTATAATCGCCCGGTGGAAGAAAAGAAATCCGGACATTGCCGTTTTTACGCATTTGTTCCCAGTGTTTTGACGTATTCGGACCTTCAAGCTGATATTGGTAATAGACGTTGAATTTTGAGCTGAAATTTGCAACGTGAAAATTAAATTCGATGGTGTTGGTTGTCCGTTCAAAAACTGTTTGCTTCGGGGAAATCGGCCGGCTGTTGACCCTGATCCATCTGATCTGCGGGACCAATTTCCGGAAAACAAATTTTTCAGGAGTTACAATAACCACTCCTTCTATACCCGGAAAGTAAAAAAGATCCTGTGCCGAATGTGCGAAATTGTTTTGGAAACCACCGTTAAATTCCGAGTTCATAATTCCTGCTTCATTCGCATATATAAAAGGAATAAGGTACTGTGTTTTGTGGTGATAAAAATCGTTTAGCTGTTTCTCGTTTACCACCCACAATCCGTTATTGGAAGACATATAAATGTTTCCTGAAAAATCTTTGGCCAGCGTAAAAACATCTTCGTTCAGCATACAATTCTTCATAGAATTAATACTGGTTATTTTTCCTTTTTCCAGGCAGTAAAGTCCGCCGTCGTACGTTCCTATCCAAATTTTATTGAATTTGTCTTCATACACTGCACGAACTTCTTTACAGATCAAACCTTCTTTTTCTCCCCAATGGCGAATATGTTTGTTGTTTTCGTCCACTTCGTCTAATCCGTTGTTTCCTCCCAACAGAATATGACCGTTTTTTTTCTCGTAAACGGTAATAATCTGGTGTGGGATTTCCTTTTTCAAAATATGCTGAATGGTTTTGGAACTTTTTCCGGCTGAGACTCCAGCACTTGTTCCTACCCAAATAGTGCCCCTTGAATCTTTGAAAATGCTGTGAACAACCGGATCGCTGAGTTGTGATTCGTTTATCTGACCTAAAAACTGCTGGTTTTTATAGCGTAAGATTCCTTTTCCCCAGGTGCCGATCCAGATTTCTCCGTTGATTTCCGACATCGATGCCGGTTGAGAAGGGGGAGTGATATACTGCGTTGCTTCGTTAGCGGAAATCGAGTAAATAACTCCGTCTGAAGCGCAGACAAGTGTTTTGCCGAAAGAAGTGATGACAATAGAGCTGGCAGATGCATTACTCAGATCTGTAAACTTTATTAAACTGGCGCAATTCTTAAGCTGAAGTTTTAGTAATCCTTTATTTGTGGTGCCCGCGAAAATGCAGTTTTCAGTGACACTGTAACACAAACTTCGAATATCCTCAGACGGAAGGAATGTGGTTTCATCATAAAGTTCACTATGGTCGGGAGTAATGTGAATTAAGCCTTTGGATGTTCCGATATAGACTTCATCTCCAGGGGTAAAAGTCATGTCATGGAATATAAAACCCGATGTATTCATTTCAGGTATCAGCCGCAGAACCTTGTTGTTTCTTAAAAGCTTATAAGCCTTCGCTGATCCGAGCAGATAGATATCGCCATTAAACGGGTTTTCTTTGATTCGCTCAATTTCCAGTCCTCTAATTCGCGTAGTTTCTTTCGATTTTGAATCAATCACGAATACATCCGAACGGCCGCCAACAATGAATTGATTGCCATTAAAACGAATTGGTCCGGCTCCGGTAATTCCTGTTTTTATGAGTGTTGTTGTTGAGTTGTTTTTCGGGTCGAAAACGCAGATGGTTCCATCCCGAAAAACACCGTATATCTTGTCTTTATAAAGGCATGCCGACTGAAATTCATTTATTTTTTTATAAGACGGATTTATTTGACTGAAACCGCCGCCTAATTCCAGCCCGTAGAGTTTTTTATATTTTTCGCTATAGATAATTCTTATATGGAAGTACTTTTTGTAATCACTGTTCAGAATGAAATTTGAAAAGGAATAACCATCGTAAGAAACAATTCCGTTAGCAGTTGCCAGAATGAGTTCACCGTTCAGTTTCGCATCAATATTGGAAATCTGATTTTGTGGCAGTCCGTGTTTGGTGTTGTAATTGGTAATTGTAAAAGGGACCCGAACCTGCTGGCTATTCTCAATGAATTGACCAATCTGCTGACCGTTTACGGGTTGAGTAAAAATACTTCCAATCACTACAACCATCCGAAATGTAAGGGCAAGAATATTCTCTTTTGCAAAAGGAATGTCTGCAATGGTATTTCTGAGTAGCCTATGATTAACCTGTTTGATCAATAAAATGAATTTATTGTTTTACCGGATTTTAGAACCGGGTAATTTCTTTTTAAATGTGTACCAGTTTTTTCAGTAAAAAGTCTTTACGTGATTTTGAAACCGGAATATTTGTGTTGTCAACCAGCACCAGCATGGCATCGTCTTTTTTGAATTTAATCACTTCAGCCAGATTCACAATATACGAATGGTGAACACGAACAAACTGTTTGTCACTTAAAACGTATTCGAACATTTTTAAATTCTTCGAACTGATGAACTTATTGTTCTTCAATATGATCTCCGTATATTTTCCATCCGCTTTAAGGTAGAGAATATCGTTCACATTTACGTAATCAATTCCGTCCATGCTGGAGATTCCTATTTTTCCGGGGAAGATCTCAGCTTTTGCTTCTTCGGAGTTCTGTTGTGAAATGATTTCATTGATTTCCCGGATCCGCTGGATACAGTTTGTCAATTCTTCCACGTTGATTGGCTTCAGCAAATAATCGAAAGCACCTTTTCGCACAGCTTCAATGGCGTATTGTTCGTAAGCAGTAATGAAGATAACTTTTGTATTGAACGCAATGTCTTCCAGCAGGTCAAAACCAATTCCGTCCTGGAGCTGAATGTCGAGGAAGATAATATCGAGATTTTCAGATTTTATGATCTTCCGGGCATCACCAACCGAACCTGCACTTCCTACAATTTCTGCTTCGGGCAGGTATAGCCTGATTAATGCAGCAAGTCCGTCGCGGCTCAGTTTTACGTCATCTACTATAAGTGTTTTCATACTGATTCTAAAAAGGTTGTTTGAATGATTTCCCGAAAGTAATTGTTACCGTTGTTTTGATATCGTTGGTAATTTCTTCCAGCTGCGAGATCTTAAAATTGATATTCCAGTTATAAACCTGGCTTTTCAGGTAAAAGCGTTCTCTTAAAATGTCAAGGCCAACAGATTTGTGATTTCCGATTCCCTTCTGAACAAATCCATGACCGTTATCCGAAACTTTGAAAATATACTCGTTTTCCGTTTCATCCATTTCGAGCGTAAGGACCGGTTTTTTGTCAGTTACATTTTTTAGCCCGTGCAGAATTGCGTTCTCAACAAAAAGCTGTAAAAACATTGTTGGGGCCTTAATCTCTGTCTGCTGCGTTTTCAGGTTGTTTATCAATCTGAACTCAAAACCATCGTCGAACTGCAGTTGCTCTAAGTTAATGTATAATAGCGTAATTTTCAGTTCCACATCCAGCGAACTGATTGATGCCCGCATTAATTCGAGCGTTAACCGCATAAGGGAAGAAAAGTCGGATAAATATTTGTTCGCAGATTCTGTATTTCCCGACATAAAAAGAAACTGAATTGTATTCAGGCAGTTAAATGTGAAATGAGGATTCATTTGAGCCTGAAGTGCCTCAATTTCCATCAATTTCAACTTTTGTTTCAGATGATCAGCCAAATTTTTCCGGTGCTGAAAATATTTTGTGGTTCTGACTGTTATGTAAACAACCAAAATTACGGTAAGCAGCAGCAGCAGCAGATATAGAGGCCATAACCAGGGATATTTTTGTTTTACTTCGATAGGAACCGTAAGTGAACGTTTTCCGGAAAGAAGCCGGATTTCCAGGTTGTATTTGCCTGCCGGGAAATTGTCAAAAATAAGCTGCCGACCGTTTAAAAGTGTCCACCCGTTCGTATAACCTTTGATTCTGTATTCGAACTGAAGGACACGTTCAAGGGAAAATGTAGGCAAAGTAAATTCGATTTCTAAGTGATCTTCTTCAATGAATCTTAGTTTTTTATTGGGGTCAGCAACCTGTTTTCCGTTAATAGTTGCTTCTTCTATGAAAATATCTGCCAATACATTATTGAAGACAAAGTTATTTCTCGGTTCAATAATAATGGGGCCCGTAAGACCGGAAAAAATAATCTTTCCATTCTTAAGCAGGTAGCCTTTGTTGGCTGTCCGCGAATTGAATTCCACATTTTCAACACCGGTTTCATACCTGTAATGATTTAACTGCATGTGGTTTCGCTGATGATCTAAACTTTGCTGTAACTCATCTAATTCAACCTGAACAATTCCATTATTTGAGGTTATCCAGATCTGGTTATGGTGATCGCGGATCATACTCCAGCAATCGCGGAGTTGGAAGGGAATGTTCTTTATGGAATGAATCTTTTTGGTTTTAAGGTCGTAGCGCAGAATTCCGTTTCCGGAAGTTCCGATCACAAGCTGATCTGTTTCTGAAATCGGGCATATTGAACGTAAATCCTCAAAACCGGTTTTTTGTGAGTTGATGAGACACTTCCATTTCTTGTTTTTGAGCTGGTACAAACCTTCTGTTGTAGCAAAATAGTAAGCGTTTTTAAACTTAACAATTTCGTTACAGATAGTGGTTTTGTTCCTGAATTTGAAAAAGATACTGGTCTTTTTTCCGTTCCACAAAAACAACGCTCCTTCACCACCCAGAATGGCAGTGTGGTGCTTGTACATGTAGCAGTAGTTTACAGGAAACGAAATAGATGAAATAGGGGTGGTTTTCCTGCTTTTTTTATCGTACCAGCAATGCCCGGGACCATAAGCCAGGAAAACAAGTGAATCTTTATTCCATTCCAGGTTTGTCCAGTTGCAGGTGTTCCTGATCGTATGGATTATTTTATTGGTGTTGATGTCAATTCCGTAGGTTATGGTGCATTCACTGTCGAACCAAACCGTATTTTGAGAATCGAGGAATGAATGTGAACTGTTACTTACGCGAATGTTGTTACTGAATGTGGGAAAAACAAAAGGATAACGCCGCAGCATAAATAACCCGTTAGAATTTGTTCCAAGCCATAAATTCCCTGTATGATCAACATAAGATGAAAACAACTCATTGTCTTGCATGTAGTCTGCAACATCTATAACCTCTGTATGTTTATTCTGGCTAATCTGAATGGAACGTCCCGAATAAAAGAAATTCAACTTAGGGGTGATACTGCTTTGAAGGAACAGATCGCTCTTTGCAAGTTTGCTTTTCTCTGCTGCGTTTTTTTGTGTAAGCAGTTTATTGCTTTTATACCAGGTTCCGTTAATAAGAAAAACCATTTGCCCGTTTTTCATTGCAATGTTCGATACCTCATGCTTCTGTTTCGCAATGGCGTTTTTTCCTGATTTCGGATCAAATTCAATGATGTAGCGATTGCTGCCCTTTTTGGTGAGGTAAACAATTTTATGATTATGGAAAACGGCAGTCAGATAGATATGATCTTTCAGCGATTCATTTTCTTTGAAATTGAATATCTTGATGAGTTTTTTGCCTTTTAACTCGAAAGTACATTGGTCCGAGAAAAAATAGATCTTCTTGTCAAATACCTGAATCGAGGGGATAAAAATGTTTTTTTCATTGAACGCAATTTTGCGAACTATCCGGTGCCTGTAATAAACTACAATTTCCTTGGTTGAAGCCCAAATGACAGAATCTCCGGCACAAGCAACTGACGTGATAAAGGAGTTTAGTTTATGAGTTTTCAGAGTCTGAAACTCGTTAATGAATTTTTTTCCGTCGAAAGAAACAAGTCCGTTATAAGTCGAAATCCAAAGGAGCTTGTTTTTTGTTTGCGCAATTCCCGAAATGTGAGACTGAGGCAATCCGTTATTCGTGGTCCAGTGATAAAGACAATATTGGTTGTTATAACCTTTGAAATAGGGAGCGTTTTCCTGGTACTGAGCTTGGGATGAAAGACAAACTGTCAAAAAAATGTAAAATGTTATAACATGCTTCACAGATCAAATGTATATGTTTTAGTGATAACAGGATAAACACCCTGTCGACGACCAAAAGCTCACTAAATCTTAACTTGTTGTTTGTCAGTTTGTTGAATTGGGTGCCCGTGATTGCTTAAATGTGTAAATATGCGGGTTATACTTGTTTTTTAACGAGTTATTCGTCTGAATGCCACATCTGTTAATTTTATAAATGGAAGCTTATGAAGAAACCGTTTTAAGATCCGGAGAATAGGCCTTGGTTGCAGAGTAAAGTCAGATATGATATAGGATCAGGATGACAGGAGAAACCTGAAAATTGAATTCTCATTGAAAATTTTGAATTATCACCTCTCAAAAACGAATAATTATACCAGTTTGAACCATTTTTTTCTGTGTGTTTTACATCTTTTTTAACCCAGGGACCAATATTTTAACAAAACGTAATCTCTTGTAATACGGAGAGTTAGTTAAAATTTTAATAAATTATTGTACAAAAATCTTTGAACTTGTTAAAATATGTTGTAACATCGTCAGGTTAACACTATTCACAAGCTGGTCTTCGGCTTTTCTTTGGCTATCCTGCCTTAGGTTGTCTTCGTGGATAGTGATGATTGATAACCATTATCGCTATTTTATGAAAAACCACTACATGAAAATTGGGTGTAAACAGTTATGTATACTCTGCTGTTTAATTCTAGGACTGAAATCTTACAGTCAATGCCCGGGAACCCCTACAACGTATACCAATCCTCAGTTTGCCTATAACAATGGAAGCGGTGGAACAGACCCCTGGAATAATCCGCTGAATTCTTTGACCGATAATAGCAGCTATGCAACATTTACGAATGCGGCGCTGTTAATCGGAGGAACAGTTCGGAATTCAAATTTTCTGGTCCTTCAGAACCTGAATCTGAATGTTCCTGTAAACGCCCAAATCTGTGGTGTTCAGGTAGAAGTACAAAAACGATCCACAGATAATTCCGGTTCTAACTGGACACGGGATTTGGATATCCGTCTGTTGAAGAACAATGTGATTACCGGTAACAATCACGCAAGCACGGGTGTAAACTGGCCAACAACTGAAACTGTTTTTACCTATGGCACAAACTCAGACTTGTGGGGAACAACGCTTACCGGTTTCGATGTCAGTAATAATGGTTTTGGCGTTGCCATTGCCATTGAATCGCGTGCCGCGGGATTACTTTTGCCAACAGTTATTTCTTACATAGACCAGGTGCGCATCCGCGTATACTACTATGTTCCGTTATCAGATATTGATGGCGATGGAGTTGCTGATAATGCAGATATAGATGCCGACGGAGATGGTAAAACGAATGACCAGGAATTGGTAGCCTGTGCTGCACAAAGCACTTTAACTTTAACTGCAACTTCAAATCCGACACTTATATTTCCTTCGGCAGCAGGAATTTCAATGAATATACTTACCAGAAATTCAGCAGGCGCAGGTGTAAGCGATTTTTCTGTTTCAGAAACCTTTCCTGCGGTTCCCGGTAATGAAATCTACACAACTCAAGACGTAGTAACAGCATCCGATAACAGTATTCAGGTACTTCGATTCAGTAATTCGGTCCAGAATCTGAGTTTTAAATTGCAGGACGTTGATTTTGGTGCCGGACAGTTCCAGGATCAATTAGTGGTGAATGCCTATGGCTCAGGCCAGCTGATCCAGCTTTCGGCTGCTGATTATACAATAGGTTCAGGCAATTTCAACGCCTACATTGGAAGTAATACGTTCAATGGATTATTGGCAATGGCTGATAATGAATTAAACGGAACCATTCAGGTCAATGTTCCCGGATATGTAGATTCTGTGCGGTTCATTTATAGAAACATTGATGTTACAAACCTTGGAAATCAGGCCTATGGAATAGGGGATATTCAGTTCTGTAATCCGATGGATGCAGCGTTGGATTTTGACGGTGATGGTCAGCCTGATTATTTGGATAAAGACAGTGACGATGATGGTATTTTGGATAATACCGAATATCAAAGTTCGGCTGGTTATATTGCCCCGTCAGGTTCTGATGCTGACGGAGATGGCTGGGACAATGCTTACGACACGTCAACAGGTGGAACTGCTTTCGGATCTGTTGATACAGATTCTGACGGAACACCTGATTTTCATGATCTGGATTCTGACAATGACGGTAATTCAGATCTGATAGAAGGAAATGATGCAAATCACGATTGTGTGGCAGATTTCAATCCGTTGAATCTGGATACGGATCAGGACGGTGTTGATAATGCTTATGATCCGAATAACGGCGGAACGAATGCCCCGGTTCAGGATACGGACAACGATGGATTGCAGGATTTCAGAGAAAATACAGTGCCTGCAATGTCTGTTGCTGGAGCTGATCAGGCAGGTTGTACGACAAGTTATACATTAGGCGGGAATATACCAATGTCTGGTCAGGGTTACTGGACGGTTGTTGCTGGCACAGGAAGTTTTTCGAACATTCACAATCCAACAGCAACCGTTTCTGGTCTTGGAATTGGAACAAATACCTTTGCATGGACAATCTACACCGATGGCTGTCATTCATCGACCGATCAGGTTTCAATTATTGTTTCAAATGCTCCGGCTGCACCGGGTATTTTCAGCAACGCACCTTTGTGTGAAGGTTCAGCATTGAATTTATCAACTCCGCTTGTTTCAGGAGCTTCTTATTCCTGGACCGGTCCGAACGGATTTAATTCTACATTGCAAAACCCAACCATTCCTTTGGTAACAACGGCAATGGCCGGAACATATAATTTACAGATTACTCTTGGCACCTGTGTGTCGGCAGTCGGTACATCATCTATCTCTATCGGTGCTGCAGCACTTGCAGAAGCAGGGCCAAGTGTGAATTCCTGTAACGGAGACCCTGTCAATTTAAGCGGTTCATTTAGCGGCTCGGCGAGCAGTGTTACCTGGACAACCGGCGGATCAGGAAGCTTTAATAATACAGGGCTTCCAACAGCAACTTATACTCCTTCTGCAGGAGACATTTTAGCCGGATCAGTTACTTTAACACTAACTACGGATGATCCTGCAGGTGTTTGTGGAGCAGGAACAGATCAAACAACTATTGTTATTTCGGGAACACCGAATGCAGCTTTCAGTTATCCTTTAAATACTTATTGTCAGGCTGCAACAGATCCTTCACCGGTTTTCGGAGCGGGAGCAAGCGGCGGTGTATTTAGTTCGGGAGTCGGTTTATCTATCAATAGTGTAAACGGTATGATTGATCTTTCTGCCTCAGTTCCGGGTAGTTATACGGTAACCAATCTGATTGCGGCTTCCGGGTCTTGCCCGATGGCAACAGCAAATTTTGGAGTTACCATTGTCGCAACACCTGCAACACCAATTGTAAATAGCAATTCGCCGGTTTGTGAAGGGTCCGCAATTAACTTAACAACTCCTTTTGTAACAAGTGCTACGTGGTCATGGAATGGTCCGAATTCATTTACAGCACTGGTTCAAAATCCGGGCATTGCGAATTCAGATATTCTGAACACAGGAACTTATTTTGTTACGGTTACAGTTGGTGGTTGTACATCTGCTGTTGGTTCCGGAAGTGTGATTGTAAACACAGTTCCAACATCGCCTATAGCAACTTCAAATTCACCGGTTTGTGAAGGAAGTGATCTGCAGTTGAATGCACAACTTGTTTCAGGTGCAACTTATTCCTGGACCGGGCCGAATAGTTTTTCCTCAACTGACCAAAATCCGTTAATTACTTCTGCCACACCAGCTGCCACCGGAACATATTCCGTTACGGCAATAGCCAATGGTTGTTCAAGTGTTGCCGGAACTGTAAACGCAACCGTAAACACAATACCGGCAACACCGATTGCCGGAAGTAATTCGCCGGTTTGCGAAGGAGGAGCATTGAATTTGACCGCTACTCTCATTCCAAGCGCATCGTATATATGGACCGGACCTGGTTTTAGCTCCATGCTTCAGAATCCTACAATCCTGTCGGCCGCAATGGGAAATCAGGGAACATACGATGTACACGTGATTCTCAATGGTTGTTCAAGCGGCACCGCGTCAGTGAATGTTTCAATTGTTACCGGTTGTGCGGTAGATACTGACGGTGACGGTTTATTAGACGACGATGAAACGGGAACCTACGGAACAGATCCGAATGACCCGGATACAGATGGCGATGGTTACAGTGATGGCGGTGAGGTTGGAATTGGTTCCGATCCACTTGATCCGTGTGACCCGAATTCGAATAGTCCTGCTTGCGACGGAGATGACGATGGTGTTACAAATGGTGATGAAACGATAAATGGAACGGATCCGAATAATCCGGATACAGACGGAGATGGAGTAACAGACGGAGAAGAAATTTTTGGTTTAGATGATCCGATTACTCCTTATGTTCC
>CBFGMW010000015.1:0-13651 GCA_965649925.1 uncultured Fluviicola sp. | reverse complement strand
AGCATGTGACCGCCGCTCGTTCGGCGGTAAAGAACTCGGATGGACATGGAAATCTGGAAGATTACTTCGAGAAAACCTATTTTTCATGCGATATGGGCTTAAGGAAGCCGAATATTGAATGTTTCGAACAGGTAATACGAGAAAACGATCTGAATCCTAAAATGACTTTGTTTATCGACGATTCACCGCAGCATTTGGAAGGTGCTAAGTTGGCCGGATTACAAACTTTTCTCCTGGAAAAGGGGATGGAGGTTAGGGATGAGCTTATTTAGCGCTTATTTGAATCGTTAATGGTGTTTTGACAATTTCCGAACCTTTTTTAAGCACGTTATATTTCGCTTGTGCTTTTACAACTTGAGCTACTTTCAGGATCAATGCCGTATTGGTCGTAGTCGTTTTTTCTTTTATAACTGTTGGTGTTCCGACAATGTCCCCGTTTTCATTAATCATAACTGTAAAAACAATGGTGCAGTTTTCTTCAGATTCGATTTCGCTAACATCCGGTTTAGCTATGAGGTATCTTTTTTCACCGTCTCCGCTGCCTATTCCGTCATCATTACCAAAATTATTTCCATTGCCTGATCCATGTCCCCCGTTACCTCCGAAAGGATTGTTCTCAGGTGTTTTTGGTTTGGTTGGCGTTACGGGCTTCCCTTTTGACAGGCAATTATCCAGCTCTTCCTTTAATAGGGAATTTTCGGCAGAGCATTCGGTGAATTTTTTGTGAATGCTCTCAACGTTGTACTCCAATGTTTGAGTATAAGTTAACTGATAACCAAATTTTTTCAGTTGAAGAGCTAATTCGGTTTTTAATGAGTCTGTTACTGCCGTTTGTTGTTTCAAGGCAAATTCCAGCGAATCATTGGTCGCAATTTGCATTGCCAGAGCGGCATTTAGTTCCTTTTTGGATTGCGCAAAACCTGCAGCTGGAACCAGTAATATAATGATGATCAATGTTTTCATGTTGTAAGTGTTATGCTTGTAGGGAATGGTCACAAACATTCCCTACAATGTTTTTGATCTATTATCTTTCCTGGCACAATTCCACCAAAACTCCGTTTGCAGTTTTCGGATGAACGAACGCAACCAGTTTGTTGTCTGCACCGTTTTTCGGAACCTCATTCAGAAGAGTGAACCCTTTGTCGGCTAAATCCTTCATGGAAGTCTCAATATCCGTGACGTCAAAAGCAATGTGATGAATTCCTTCTCCTTTTTTTGCAATGAACTTCGCAATCGGGCTATTCTCATTGGTCGCTTCCAGCAATTCTATCTTTGAATCTCCCACCTGGAAAAAAGCGGTCATCACTCCTTCGCTTTCAACTCCTTCTTTTTTGTAACACGGTGTACCTAGCAATTCAGTGTAAGTTGCTATTGCTTCATCCAGATTCGAAACTGCAATTCCGATATGTTCTATTTTATTCATCATAATTATTGGGCGTAAAAAAACCGATCACTGAGTCCGCCGCGGCGGAAAGTGCCTTCAAAAAAAATCCCTAGTTAATTCAATAACCAGGGATTTCAATATTTTGTTCGAACGAATTATCCTTTAAAGAATTTCTCCATTTTATTATCGAAGTTGATGTAGTAAGCACCTTTTTGAAGATTGCCACATGGAACCGAGCTGCCAACACCTTTCTTAACTATGTTACCGTAAGCGTCGTAGATCTCGTAACGTGTTTCAACAGCTTTTCCGCCTGCAGTAAAGTTGATAACATCTTTTACTTTAACCGGATTTTTAGAAACTGATGCCACAGTAGCAGAGAATTTCACTTCTTTGGATGCTCGTGGTGATCCCGAGTGGTCAATCTGAACTACACGTACGGTGTTTTCACCCGAATGAGGAGTCACCTGGAATTCATAAGAATTAGTCCCAGTAGTTCCTTTTCCCTGAACCTCACCTACCTGAACCCATTTGTTCCAGCGATATTGTTCAATTATAAAAGGAAGTTTACCCTGCTCGTTCGTTGTTTTCCATGTAAGCATTCCGCCTGATGTACATTTTATATCCGAAGCAACAAATGTTGACTTAGGAAGAAGAACTTCAGGATTCAGAATTTTTGGCTTACAACCGTCATTGTGCTCAATAACGATGAAAACTGGATCACCGATTTCCACATTAAATAATGAGAAATCGATTTCAAATGCACTTGAAGCACAGCCTCCGGGCATTACATCACCGTTTACAGTTACTTTCGTGGCGCAAAAACCAAATCCGTCACCATCCATTGGGTTCTGAACGTACAAGTTTTTACCTTGATAACTTCCTTCAATAGACAATGCCGCGAAGCTATAAGAGCTTACGAAAATTACCGAAATAACGGCGAAAAATAGTTGTATTGGTCTTTTCATTTGTTAGTGCTACACTAAAACTAGGGGCAAGTATAATTCCAATTTTCAAGAAAAACAAATTTACCGTGTAATTTATTTATTTAGTTGGAATAATTTCAGCGGTGCTTATTATCAATTCAGTCGTCAGTATAATGTATTTCGTCGAAAACTGTTTATTATATTTGATCTTATATTACGGTTTAATCAATAGAAATGCTTAATGGTTCAATAGTGAAAAAGGGGTGTCATTTATTTTTACTAAACTTGTAATCCAACAAATAACAACGACTTATGAATAAATTACTGCTCTGCATTTCCTTATTATTGGTCATTTCGCTGCCTTCCTGTTCTTCCGATAGCAAACAACAATTCGAATTTGCAGGTGGAACGCTGAAATTGTGTCTCGATATTGATCCGGGTACTTTTGTGCCCAGGGACATAAAAGATACTTATTCTGCTACAGTGGTTTCCCAGGTTGCTGAATGCCTGGTTAGTTTTAATCCTGAAGATTTATCAGTACAGCCGCAATTGGCGGAAAAATGGTCTATTTCACCGGATGGACGCGTGTTTTCATTTACTATACGGAAGGATGTGCTTTTTCACCCGCACAAAATGTTTACTTCAGATGATGACAGGCAACTTACTTTAGATGATGTGCTTTATTCTTTTGAAGAATCGTGCAGACC
This sequence comes from uncultured Fluviicola sp., assembly GCA_965649925.1. GTDB lineage: Bacteria > Bacteroidota > Bacteroidia > Flavobacteriales_D > Crocinitomicaceae > Fluviicola. Next base: position 10,637 of record CBFGMW010000015.1, on the reverse strand, counting down.
TGATAAAAATGGTGATGCGACGAATGCCTACATTTCATTGTTTGGAAACCAGGTTGTTGGGGCACGCGAGTTTTTCGAAGGAAAAGCGAAATCTATTAAAGGATTTAAAGTTAAAGGCAATGTTTTTGAATTGACGCTTGAAAAACCAGACCCGAATTATATCAATAAACTGGCCCAGGTGAATGCAGCTATCGTTTCGAAGAAAATCGGAAAAACGAATGCAACTGATTGTGTTGGGACCGGTCCGTTTGTACTTGCTGAAGTTATTGACGGAGAAGAAAAACAAATTGTGCTTACCAAAAATGAGGATTATTACCTCACTGACAAGAAAGGAAATTCATTGCCTTATTTAGATTCGGTTGTTTTTATAGTTGAACCTAGAAAATTAGAGCAATTGGAGAAATTTGAATCCGGTGAAACCCAGTTCTTAAGTTCGCTGCCTACTTCCAGAATTACTGAAATGCTGGAAGGAAGAATTAAGGATTTTAACTCGGAACCGCCGTTGATGGTGCTTCACAATAACCCGCTGTTGATCACGAACTACTACTTCTTCAATATGAATGAAGAACGGTTCAAAGACCCACGCGTACGTCAGGCATTTAATTATGCCATAGACCGGGAACGAATTACACGTGACGTTTTACACGGGCAATATCATGAAAACGGAATTTATGGAATGGTTCCGCCTATTGGAACTGCGTTTAAAGGATATGACTTTTCAGGTGTAAAAAAAGCAGGTTATTCTTACAACCCGGAATTAGCCAAAAAATTATTGGCCGAAGCGGGTTTCCCAAATGGAAAAGGATTCGGCTCTGTGAATCTGCGTATTAATATCGGCGATGTTAACAGTGCTGTTGCCGAAGAAATCAGTTCGCAAATTTATCAGAACCTTGGTATCAACGTGAATATTGATGGCTCTTCGTTTGAATTGAAGGATGAGGATGCTGATTACGCACGCGGAGATATGTTCAGAACTGCGTGGATTGCTGATTTCTCAAGTCCGGAAACTTTTCTAGGAAATTTCTACGGTGGTTACCTTCCTGCTAACCCGGGAGCACCTTCTCAAATGAATCAGGCCCGTTACCGGAATGTGGTTTTTGATAAGTATTTTGAGCAGGCACGTGAAGCAAATTCACAGCGTGAAAGCTATCGTTTGTTTGCAGAAGCTGAAAAAGAGTTGCTGAAAGATCCTCCGATTATTGTTCTTTGGTACGCAAATGAGTTTCAATTAAGCTATTCAAAAGTTCGGAACCTGAAGGTGAATGCAATGAATTTCCTCGACCTGAAGGAAGTATACATGAAAGACTGGACAAAAGAAGAATTCTTGAAATCGATTCAGTAGTTTCCCTATTTTTGGCTCTATGAAACTGACATGCTTAATTGCCTTTTTGTGCCTTTACGTGCAAATGTGGGCGCAGCCTACTCAAATTGTTCGCGGGAAAGTTCGTGAAACAGAAACCGAATACGAAATGATCGGTGTAACGGTCAAGATTTTACTTCCTGAAAATAAAATGATCGGCGTAGTCACAGATGAAAATGGCGATTATCGTTTGGAGAATGTTCCGGTTGGTAAGCACGAGATGCATGTTTCTTTTCCTGGATTCGAACCAACAACTATCAGTATTACAGTCAATTCAGGCAATCAGGCGGTTTATGATGTAAAATTGCAGGAACAGGTAAATGAAATTCAGGAAGTTCTTATTTCCGGGGTGAAAGAGGGAGAAGTAAAGAATGACATGGCAACGGTTTCAGCTCAGCAATTCTCAGTTGCAGAAACCGAGCGTTTTGCCGGTTCACGCGGAGATCCCGCACGAATGGCCAGTAACTTTGCCGGTGTTCAGGGAGCAGATGATTCCAGAAATGATATTGTTGTAAGAGGAAATTCACCTCTGGGAATCGTTTATAAGGTAGAAGGAATTGATATTCCGAATCCATCTCATTTTTCCATTTCAGGTTCTTCCGGCGGACCTGTTTCCATTATTAATAACAAGAGTTTAGCCAATTCGGATTTCTTTATGTCGGCTTTCCCGGCAGAATACGGGAATTCACTTTCGGGAATTTTCGATTTAAAATTGCGAAACGGAAACAATGAACGCCATGAGTTTACCGGGCAGTTCGGTTTCCTCGGAACCGAAGTTCTGGCAGAAGGCCCGCTCTCTAAAAGAAAAGGAAGCAGCTATTTGTTCATGGGCCGTTATTCCACTTTGAGTTTATTCCAGTTCATGGGAATTAAGATTGGAACAGATGCCGTTCCGGTATATGGTGACGTGGCTTTTCGCTTTAATTTTCCGTTGAAGAACAGAGGACAGCTTTCGTTTTGGGGTTTGGGCGGTAAAAGTGAAATTGCTATTATGATCTCAGACCAAACAGAATTATCAACCGAGTTTTATGGGGAAGGAGACCGCGATCAGTATTTCGGTACTTCCATGGGAACAATGGGGTTGACGTATAAAAAGTCGTTGAACGAAAAAACCTTTTTTACTGCAACTTTAGCGCAATCAATTGAGGAACAGCATTCGCATCATAACTACCTCATTCGTTCGCTCGACACTACAACTGTTGACGGGCAGGAACAAGTCCGTATCAATATAGACAGCGTTTATGCGCTAATGGGCTACCAGTTCAAAACAACAAAAACCTCCTTCGCAGCTGTTTTTAATCACAAGATTTCAAAGCAACATGTTTTACGATTCGGACTGAATTCAGATTTCCTGGTATTCAACATGATCGATTCGGTAAAAAACCAAACGCATACTGCATTTATCAATCGCTGGGATTATACCGGTTCTGCCGTTATTCTTCAGCCTTTTGTTCAATGGAAATACAAGGTCACTGACAATTTTCAGGTAACTGCCGGTCTACATAGTCAGTACTTCAGTTTATCGAATAGCCTGAGTGCCTTAGAGCCGAGAGCCGGATTCAAATACAATACGGAGAAAGAGTGGTCGTTTTTTGGCGGAGTTGGATTACATAGTCAAACGCAACCATATTATACATATACCTATCATTTGACAGATGCACAGGGAAACACCAACCTGCATAACAAGAAAATGGGTTTTTCTAAGGCAGCTCACAGTGCGCTTGGTTTCGAGAAAGGTTTGAAAAAGGGATTTGTTATTCGTTCCGAGGTTTATTACCAATACTTGTATCAGATTCCTGTAACAGTTCAGCCGTCTGCTTTTTCCATGATTAACCAGGGAAGCGGTTTTGCACGTTTCTTTCCGGATACATTGAAGAATACTGGAACAGGTGTGAATTACGGTATCGAATTAACCATTCAGAAATATTTCAATAAAAGCTTTTATGTACTCTTTACGGCTTCTTTGTATGACAGTAAGTATAAAGGAAGTGACGGAGTTGAGAGAAATACTTCTTACAATGGCTTGTACACTACAAACGTCTTATTCGGGAAAGAGTTTAAGCTGAACGCAAAACACACCATTGGTATAGGCGGAAAAGTTACTGTTGCCGGCGGAAAACGTTACGGTTACGTTGACCTTGAGCAGACTGAGGCTCAAAACGAATTAATCTATTCAGACAGTTTGTTCAACGAGCGTCAGTTTAAAGACTATTTCAGAGCCGATCTGAAAGTGAGCTGGAAATTAAACGCGGATAAAGCAACTCATGAAATCGGTCTGGATTTGGTGAACTTATTCAACACACGAAACATTTTGAGTTTGGCGTATGCGCCGAACCTGGTGAATCCGGATGCAGAGCCTATTGCTGAAAAAACGCAACTGGGATTCCTTCCATTGTTCTATTACCGAATTAGTTTCAAACTGGCTTCGGGTAAAATGGAGTAATATTTCCCGCAGAGGAGCGCTGAAGTTCGCTGATGTTGGGCATATATCTGAATGATCACATAAGTAAGTAATCTGTCCCGGGACAGATTACTTGATACTTGACTGAACTCTAGAAACTTATAAACCTCTGTGCTCGTCCGTGTCCGTCTGCGGGAAAATCACAGCTTGGTTTTCTTCCTTATCATGTTTCCCAGGATTCAGTTCTAAAACAGAGAGACGGAATGTGGTGAACATCAATAATCTGAAACAATTAGTTCTTAGGTTGGTAATTCACCATCCAGTTAATTCCGTATTTATCTGTAAAGCTTCCGTAATAGGAACCAAAGAACATATCTTCTAAAGGCATAGTCACTTTTCCGCCTGCTGAAAGTTCATTGAAAATGCGGTCGGCTTCTTCTCTGGAATCCGGTTCCAGGTTGATGTGCATATTGTTCCCGGTCACTAAATCAAATCCCATTTCCTTCGGAGCATCTGTTGCCATCAAAACATGATTTCCTAAAAGCGGTAATTCTGAATGCAGGATCATATCTTTGATAAAGTCTGCCATCGGATTTTCCGGTGTTTGAGTAACTTCCCCGAAACGCTGTAAACCATTTACAAAGTCTGTTTTGAAAACACTTTTATAAAAGTTCATGGCTTCTTCTGTGTTCCCGGGAAAATTTACATACCATGAAACACGTGCTTCATTGTTTGGTTTTTTGTCTTTTCGCAACTGAAATTGTGCGTTGATAAACTCGTCGAGGTTTTCCATTGCAGAAAGGAATCCTTCTTTGAAGCCCATAGTGATGATTCCTTCCAGGTCTTCCAACGTTTTGAAGGTCAGAGTGACATTTACACGTGTATTTCCGTTTTCTTCTTTGAATGCAACTTCCCAGTTTGTTTGTGGCATTTGAGTATTGATGTTCCCTGCTTCGTCACAAAAACCATCTTTTCCTGTATACATTACCTGCGTTTCAATCTTCTCGTAATCAGCAAAACTGTAATGTCTTTCACCACTCGGACCGCTCATGTAATAAAGCCATCTTCCTCCGGGAACAAAGTTCATTGACTGAGTAACTGTTTTCCATGGTCGTGGTGCCCACCACAAATCTAGGATCTCAGGGTTCGTCCACGATTCCCATACTAAATCTACAGCAGCCGCGAATTCACGTTCAACGTAAATTTTATTGTTCGCCTTATCGGCGTTGAAATTCAAAAACAAACTATTTTTCATCTTCTTATTTTTTTGATTTTTTTAATTGTTCCAATACATCGTCTAACTGATTAAAACGATCTTCCCAAATTGCTCTGAATTGTTGGAGCCATTGATCAATTTCTTGCATTTTCTCGACCTTTAGACGGTAATGTATTTCTCTACCTTGTTTCGTGATTGTCAACAGCTCGCATTCATCAAGTAATCGAATATGTTTGGAAACTGCTTGTCGGCTGGTGTCAAAATGCTCGGCCAGGGCATTTGGTGTCATGGCCTGGGTTGCCAGCAAAGTGAGAATTAATCTTCTCGTTGGATCGGCAATGGCTTGAAAAACATCTCTTTTCATATTCAAAACTTTATTTATGCAACCGTTTGATTGCAAATATATGCAACTTTTTGGTTGCTCAAAATATTTTGAGATGAAAAATTCAGATTATTTTCAGCTGGCCACCAAATATGTTCGTGAAAGTTGCCGCGAATGCACGAATTTCATGCTCGCTAACCTGTCTGCCTAAGCATACAGGCAGGCGCTGCGCTAAAGTGAATTAAGATATTTTAAAACCGAAATGATTTTTGTTGCCGACCAATTACCCTTTTTTTCAAGATTCAGGAAGGGAGGGAACACAGAATTAATCAATGCCAAGACTTCGGAAACCAAGTAATTCGCTGGCATTATCGCCATAAAGAAAATTGATGATGACGGAGTAATCTTCGGAAGATTTATACTGTTCGAAAGACTTTTTTGCGGAAATTGAAGTGAAGTTGCCGCTCAGATTATGTTGAACGAAGTTTAATTGTTCAACGTGATCGTTCAGAGTTACCGGCTTTCCATGATCTAAGAAATACAAGGTATGAAAGACATATTCTTTGGTTCGGGAAACAATCAGATCGGTAGAAAAGGTTTCGCTTGTCCAAAAGTGGGGTGTACAAAAATGGCGCTTCACCAAGGGGTGAATTTGAAACTTACTTTGATAATTAGTAGTGATTCTGTTTGTCCAGCCGCCGTGCAGATCATCGGCCAGGTTCAGACAAACTCCGAAAGTCAATTCCGGATAGTTGTTTTGCCGGTTCAGAAGTGAAAGCGTTTCCTCCACGACTTCTTCGGTATTTAGTTGTTTGAGTTCCAGTAAGCGTTCACGAACATGCTCTTTCGCCATTGGGTTGTAGGAACCAATCGGAATTTCCAGGTTTCCTTTCGTTTGTCCTTCAAGAATTGAAAGGTATTTGTTAAAACGTTCAATAGAAGGTGGAACCGAGTAGAATTCCACCATTTTATCAATGATTGGTATTAACCTGAATTGCATGAATGGATTAGTACATCAACTGCTGCTTCCCCGAATTTTTCCATCCGGCCTGAGATTCATAATCGACAAAGAATATTTTCAGATCAGCTTGTGATTCATATTGAACAAAGTAGATTGTTTTTTTAGCCTGGCTTTCATACTCGGTAAAAAACCATTTTCCGTCATTGGTACCGGCCTGGCTTTCGTATTTTACTTTGTAAACTTTCAGATCTGCCTGTGATTCGTAATCAACAACGAAGACTTTTACGTCAGCCTGTGATTCGTATTGAACGGAATAAACTTTTTGGCCGAACAAGCTGGAAGTTCCAAGCATTAAACAAAGTGTAGTAAGTAGTTTCATAGTTTAAATTTTGAATAAGGTTTTGTGAAAGAGCAGTATCTAAAATTAGCTAATCTTCCATTTGAATTTCGTGCACGCTCAAGAAAAGTGCCAAAAATTCTTTGAAAATAAGTCCTTCATCATCATTGACATATGGAATGTAATTATTGCGGCAATTCCACCAGGCGTAAATACTTACTTCCATACGTGCGTATAAGAGCTGGTATTCCGAGCTTAGCTCAGAGAGGTATTTTTTCTCTACCTCTTCCGGACAACAGTTTTTCTTTTTCTGTTCTTCCACCAAAACTCTCCATGCCTCCAGTAACTCTTCATCCGTTCCATTCAATGCCTGTGCAGTAGAATAACAATCAGGATGCGTTTTGTCTAATAGAACTGACGGGTTGTAAAAGCTTTGAAGAAATGTTGTTTCAGCTTTGTACCATTCATTTAATTCAGTTTTTCGCTGCGCTAATAAATCGCTCCAAAATTTTCCTTCAGGAAGTTTCAAAGTAGTATAGATCTTATTCGCTTCATTGTAAAACGAATCCAATTCAATGATTTTAGTCGTATCAGTCATTTGGTGAATGTCCCAGACATGACCTACTTCAAACATACCTTTGGCCTGATTCAACAGGTAGTGATGAATCTGATTGATCTGCTCGTGAGAATAATTTTGCGTATCGAAAGTTGCATCGTAAACAGAAAGTCCCTCTTCCCATTTGTAATGACCTTGTTGCGAAAAAGAAAAACTTAAAATAAAGCAAAAAAGACAGGTGATTGCTGCTGTTTTCATGAACTAAAAGTATTCAAAAAAGACGAATGAGGCGCTTTGGCTGCTATGGTTTTCTCATTTTGTAGAAAAAAAGCACTTCTTCTTCACCCGGCATTTGAATGTCGCCCTGATTTTCCAATCCCAGTTTTTCCAGGAGTTTTTGTGAAGCAAAATTGTCTTTGGTAGTGATTGCGACCAGTTCAGGAATATTAAATTGGTTGAAAGCTGCATTTTTTACTGCTTCGGCTGATTCATACGCATATCCTTTTCCTTCATATTCCGGCAGAAATGCGAAGCCGATATCAATTCCCTCTAATCCCGGTCTGTCATACAATCCGCAGGTTCCTATTTTGGTTCCGTCGGCTTTCAATTCTACGATATAATGTCCGTAACCCAAACGTTTATATTGAGATGTAATTCGGTCTTCGATGTATTTTTCAGCTTCTGCAATAGTGTGAACATTTCTGTCGCCAATGAATCGCAGCCATTTGGGAGAATTGAAGATCGTCAGAAGAAATCCGGCATCTTCAGCAGTTGTGGATCGAACGATTAACCGTTCTGTTTCATATGATTGATAAGAGATCATAATCAAATTTTTACTGCACAAATGATAGTATGAATTTCTGTTTGGTCCTCCGGTAACGGATATTCTACTTCGAAGATCCGTTTGATCGCAAAACCGTTTTTTGTGAGATTTTCCCGGATGTGTTCTGTGCGATGATAGTAAAAATACATTGAATCTCCTGAACTTCCGGTCCTTGGTCCTGACAGTGAAGCGTCACCTGAGATAAAACTGAGGTAAAGTATTCCATTTTCATTAAGCAGCTGAAACCCGTCTGCCAAAAGTTTCTGCACGTCTTCATCTGGCATATATGGGATGCAAAATCCGATTACCAAAGCATCGAATGTTTGATCAAGTGAAAGAATATTCCTGGAATCAAGCAATTGAAAACGAGCAGTTGGATTATTTTTTGCTGCAATTTCAAGCATGTTAGGTGCAACATCTGTAGCAAGCATGTTCAAATCGGGGCGCTTTCTGAGCAGGTATCGGGTTATTATACCGGGCCCGCAAGCCAGTTCAAGAACTTCATCCTGAGATGAAGACAAAAGGTTCAGGAAAAAATCATACGATTCGTTGTAATAATCCAGTTCCATGAATTTTTCTTCGTACAACCTGGCAACCTTATTCCAGCTTTCAGCATTTTCCTTGTAGTGATCCATATTGCAGAAACCGTTTATTTGCCTTTACAATTTTCGTTGATTAAACGATCTACTTCATCTCCATATAATTTTGTGAAATTAAGTTCAAGAGCTTTTGATAAATCTGTGCAGGCTAAATCATTTTTAGTTTGCTGAATATAAATGAGTGCCCGGTTTTTAAATGCGTATGAGTTGGTAGCATCTAATTCAATTGAACGGTTCACTGCCTCAAGTGCTTCATCTAAAAGGTTTAGTTTATAAAGAGCAAACGATTTGTTATTGATTGCCATAGCGTTTTCAGGATCTTTTTCAATGACGTAATTGAACTCGCCTAAGGCCTCTTCGAATTGATTCTCTTTCAGTAATTGGAATCCGATATTAATATGAGCAGGAATAAAACTGGAATCTATTTCAATGATTTGTTTCAGATAATTCATTTTCTCTTCTCCTTTCCCAACCTTACTGCAAACGATACTGACGTTGTTTAGCGACAGCATATTTTTAGGATTATGTTTTATTGAAGTTTTGTAATAATCATAAGCTCCTGAATAATTGAAGAGACCTTCTTCTATTTCTCCGAAGCTGAAATAGATATACGATAGTTCCTCAGGTTTGGTAGTCAAAAGAAGAGCTTCATTAAAATTGTTTTTTGCGTTTTCCCAATCCTTTTCCTTGATATAAATGGCGCCTAAAAATGCAAAGGCTAGGTAATTGGGTAGTTTTTCCGTAATCCTTTGAAACACTATTTTAGACTCCGCGTAACGTTCAACTTCAAATAGTAATTGACCAAATGCGTTGTTATATTCAAGGTTTGTTGGATCAAGAGCAATGGCTTCTATAACGTAAGATATAGCCTCATTAATTTTTCCGTGTGTTGCATTCAATCCGAATTCTTTAAAATAATCTTCTGCAGATATCAACTGGCGGGTAATAACCGAAATTGCATTAAATTGAGTTTCGTTTTCTGTCGTCATATTTTCGGTTACAAATAATAAAATATGCGAGATGTTTTCCGGTAAAGTATGAATGTAGTTCAGCTTTTCTTCCATTTCCAGACTTTTTAAATCAGAAATAGGTTGCTTAAAGGAAAGAAGGGTGTCTCCAAATGGAATTATCACAAATTGTAATTCAAGATCATCTCGTTTTCCTTTAAATCCTTTCGGAATTTTCACTTTAATATTCTGAAATTCGTTAAGAGCGACGAAACTTCCATTGGAAAGGGCTTTTCCATTAAGACTTAACTCAAATTGGCTTTGTCCGAAACCGGACTGGGAGCTGAGAAATGCAAAAGCAAAAAATAAAGATCTAAACATTCGGGTCTGATTGAACGCTAAATTTACACTTATTACGATAAATAAGTCCCAACTATCTAGCTATTTCAGTAGAATGTGAACTGTCTGCAAACTTTCAATAATTGTCTTGTCAGTTACTATGAATGCTTCAAATGTTTTGGTTTCATTAGACTGAATTACGCTAGGAAAGGGATTCCCGGTGAATATTCCGGTAAATATGTCTATGTGATTTTGCTTGATTGCCCCGCCTGTATCGCCGGCAAAGAAATAGCCGTCATGAATCACCGTTTTTCCATTCGGAAGATAAATAGTTTTGCCTTTGGCTTTAGGAATATAGATGACGGTTCCGTATGGAATGACTGTTTTATCTACAGCAATTGTACGGAACGGAACGAGTGCATAATTTTTTACTCCGTTTCCATAGCCTTCGGCTTTGACCCAAAGGGTTTTGCCCCAGCTCTCAACATTTAATTTACTGTTCGCATAGATACTGCATGCGCGACAGTCAACAAATGAGCTGTCGGCGCTTTTTGCGAAGTTGATGACCGTAACATTTCCGGCTGAATCGGTAACATAAGCGGTTCCTTCGAGCGATGCGCTGCAGAAATTACAGGTGTCCGCGGTTAAGTTAGAGGAAGTTCCGTCGGCGTAAACAATAGGTACGCTGCCTCCGGAAAAAAATTGGTGAATGTAGTATTGTGTCGACCAAAGTGTAAGTGGAGTAAGGGCAGAAGTGTTTTTTGGAGCCGCAAGAT
>CBFGMW010000014.1:0-13724 GCA_965649925.1 uncultured Fluviicola sp. | reverse complement strand
TCATTGGTTCGTTGAAACAGAAATTACGAGCTCCTGTGATTACCGGCGCTGATGGAATCGAATTAATCTTTAAATCAATTTGATTTAAGGCACTTGTACAACCATTTACATCTGTTTGTTGAACGTAGAACGGATAATATCCAACTGCATTGATTCCTGTTTGGTAATTGTTTCCAACTGCAATCTGGTTGTTTCCGGCTGCATCTGAGAACCATTGAACATTTGATCCTGCTGCTGTTAGGGCTGGTGTTGCCGTTCCGAAACAAATCGTAGCTGAATTTACAACTGGTGCTGCAGGCAGTGCGTTGATTGTAAATTGTACTCCGTGTGCCTGACTCTCACAACCGAAATTATCGGTTTGAGTTGCGTAGTAAGTATAAATTCCTGCTGCAGTTTCAGAAGATAAGAAGGTGTTTCCTGAACCAACCTGGTTTGCCAGGTTCGAATCGTTGTACCACTGAATCGCAGATCCTGTTGCTGAAAGTGCGGATGCGGGTGTTCCTTCACAAATCGTAACATTGTTTGTTGCTGGAATTGCCGGTAAAGCACGAACGGTATAAACCCCGATACTTGAATTACTTCTGCAGCCATTCGCATCTGTTTGCGTGGCATAATAGGTGTAGTTTCCCGGAGTTATTTGCGGACTGAAGAACGAATTTCCTGTTCCCTCAAGATTCGTTAACGCAGAATTGCTAAACCATTGAACCGATGTTCCGGTTGCCGAAATTGCTGCAGCAGGGTCATTGTAGCAAATTGAATTGCCGGTTGTAATCGGATTAGCCGGAAGTGCGTTGATTGTTACGGTTGCCATTTGAGCATTACTCACGCAACCATTCAGACTCTGTGTAGCATAGAAATTTGTTGTTCCAACACTTGACAGGTTTGTGCTGAATGTGTTTCCGCTTTGGACCTGGTTTAACAATTGATCATCATTGTACCACAAAATATTTGTTCCGGCAGCAGATAATGCTGAAACCGGTGTTCCGAAACAAGCTGCTACATTTGAAATAAATGGAGCGGATGGAGTAATGATTACAAAAATACTGTCGGCAAATGAACGACCGTTATTTGAGTAGGCTGTTGCCTTGTACCAACCTGTTTGGGTTGCATAACGCTGTGTTGCTGTTGAATTGTCGTTCCAAACGTTTACTACATCTGTATTCATATTTGCAGTAAGTTGAACACTGTCACAAGCAGAAATGGCATTTCCCAGTTCAAATTGAGGTTCAACTGCCATGGAACCAAGGAATTCTTTTCGTGCAAAAACAACCGTTGTTGCCCCGTTGAAAGTGACATTTTCGTTGTTTGCATCTGTAACAGCAGCTGTTCCTGAAGGATGTTGGAACGAAATGAATCCGTAACGTCCGTCTGGTGTGAATGTCAGTCCTGTAGGTTCTGATCCTGATGGAGTAACACAGAAAAGATCAACTTTTGGAGAAGCCGGTGTATGATCCGGACGAATTACCCATAAATGTCCACGGCCACCATCTTGCTGTGCCCAGCAGTTCCCCTCGTTATCGAAAGCTAAATTGTCAATTCCTGTTCCCCAGCTCTCGTTAATAGTTCCGTCGGCATACGTAATCGGATAGCTTGTGTTTGTAACCCATGCTTCCAGGTTGCTGACTGTCAATCCGTCGTCGTTGAATCTCCAGATTGTTCCTGTTCCTTTTGAAGTGAAGTACATTTTTCCGTCAGGACCAAATTCTACATCTTCCGGACCATTCCAGTTTGTCCCTCCCAGGGAGGTGATTACGGTAGAAACGGTATTTCTTTCGGCAATGGTTGTATTGGGAACAACTACCCAGGTTCCGGTTGTTGACGTCGCATTGTCTCTTTTCAAAACGTAAAGCGTTCCTGCTTTCAACTGACCTTTTACGGTCATTACATATTTGTAAACACCTGATGTTCCTCCGTCTTCGGCTTGATAAGCAACGGTACTGTCGGCACTTACACAAATATTTTCGTGATTCATTCGTCCCATTGCCCACAATTTATCCGGTGTTCCGTCTCCGTCCTGGTCAACTATTTGTCCGCTTATCGGATCAATTTCTACCTGCCAGCCTCTGTCATGATAACCATCTCCGTTTACATCACCAGTTGTGTATGTTTCTTCAGACGTAACTACGGTTCCCCAAGGTGTTACTCCACCGGAACAGTTTCTTGTAGTTCGAACCAATGACGTGAAATCTACCTTTCGTGCAGAATCTTTGATCCACAATTTTGTTGCATCATTAAAGTGAAGGGAAATCAAAGAAACATCACCCGGGTCGTTTTCGTGATTTACAGAAAGAACTCCTTCTGTACTGCTGCCGTTTGTTGGAACATATCCTGTGAAATCAGTGTTTGTTGGAACGGCGCTGCTGCTATTTGCATAGAAACCAGTAGTTCCTTGTTTCATGATTTTCTGAAATGTGTGAGTAGAAGGAATAACGAGCCCTGAAGTTTGAGCACTCGGCTTAACGGATGTAAAACAACCTATTTCCGCATTTGTACTCGGGTCGCACGCTACAAACGGAATAGAAGCAGTTGTTGTTTGAGTTATAGATTGAAGGTCAATTCTCAGATCAAAACGAAGATCGGTTTCAATTGCGTTAAATTTGTGTACTTCAACCGCAATTACGTTGTCTCCGGTTTGAACCGCTGAGATAGGTAAATAAATCGTGATCCATTGGTTTTCTTCCGTCCCTTCAATCGGAGAAAGTGCAGTAGTTGCGAACGAAATGGTTCCCATTGGAAGATTGTTTCGATACACATTTACGCCGTTTAAATATAAAACCGCCGCGTCGTCTCTTTTTAATTGAATCCGAACAGTTGACAGTCCGGCAGTTGAAGCAACGTTGAAATGTTTTCTGAAATAAGTAGCAATGTGCTTTTGAGCTGCATTCGACCCAAAACTCACCGTTGTGGCTTCGTCACCATTTCCATAACCAAGAGGCGCATTTCCGGTTGCCCAGGTGCTTTCGTCAAATGCCGGATCTGTCCAGGTTGTCCCTAAATCTATTCCTGTATCGGAGTAACTCCAGTTTGACTCTGAAACAATTGAGTTAATATCGTTCACTAAGGGTTGTGCCGAAAAATTAAAGAAGATATCAGAGCTTCCGGCAGATACCTGGTGAATTTCAACTGCAAATGTATTGTCACCGACTAAAAAAGCTGATTTGGGTAAAGTAACCACAAAAGTAGAAGCTGATGAACCAACCGTAACATTTGCAAGTGTTGAATAAGATTGAACACCGGCGGCCATGTTTCTTCTGAAAATTTCAGTTCCGTTCAAATGAACTACGGCACCATCATCAACAGTAAGCGTTAGCCGAACAGAATCAATAGCATTATAAAGCGTGGCATCTATGTTCGCGTTTTTTCTAAAATAAGTAGTTGGGTATTTTGCACTTGAGTTGGAACCGAAACTTACAGTAGTAACAACACCGGTCATTCCGTAACCGAGTGGTGCAATTCCATTGGTCCATGCAGAATCATCAAAGCCGTTAGCGGTCCAGGTTGTTCCTAAATCTGTACCAGTGTCGCTGAACTTCCAAACGGTTCCGGCCCCAATGATTGGTTGATCTGCAACATTTTCTAATGATAAATCAAACAACACATCTGAGCTGTTAAGGGCTGTTTGGTGAACTTCTACGGCAACAAGGTTAGTTCCCTGAACAAAAGCTGAAGCAGGAATTGCATAAACCACGGTTAGATTTTCGTTTGCCGGCGCTAGTGTTTGGTAGTTAAAAGCTCCTGCAGGCATATTGGAACGAACAATCTCATTTCCATTAATGTAAATTGCTGCACCGTCATCGCGCTTTAAGGTCAGCTTCACAAATTGAATCTGACTGATATCGGAAATGGTGAAGCTCTTTCTGAAATAGGTGGTGACGTATTTGTTATTAGGATCGCTTCCGTAGTTCACTACAGTACTGATCCCTGTTCCTGAAGGGTAACCCAATCCGGCGTTTCCGTCGGGCCATGTTGAATCATCGAAACCAACATCTTTCCATGCTGTTCCCTGATCTGTTCCATTGTCGAGATAATGCCAGTTGCTTCCCAGTCCGAGAATTTGACCGAATGAGAATTGGGTGCAGTTAATTGCCCCAAGAACAAGCATCCATTTTGTAAGATGTACTAGTTTATTCATTGCTTCATTTAATTTGTCTAATTACATGACAAACCTACTTCAGCAATATAAAGATGAGATGAAGCTAAAATGGTTACTAAATCATTTTACTATTGAAAATGAATGAGTTGTATTTGTTGTAAGTGTTAACAGGTTTTAAGCTTGAATGAATTCAGGTTGACAATGTGTTAATCTCTCAGAGGAATAAGTAGCTACTGGTGGGGTATTAGCGAATTCCAATATGCGGGACTATGGAAAAACCGGGCGAGGTGTTTTAAGGGTAGCTTCTTACTCTGCGGGCTTTGCGAACTTCGCGGGATTGATAATCTAGGGACACTTCGCGGTAATTTTATTCTAAAACGAAAAAAGACTGTACACCTCAGGAATACAGTCTTTCAATAATGTTATTTAAACAATTAACAGAACAATGGTCTGCCGCTCATCAGTTCATTTACTTCTTTTCTTACTGCAGCGATTGTTTCTTCCGATTGAATGTTCGATAAAACACGATCAACCAATTCAACAATTTTCACTATTTCTGCTTCTTTTACTCCGCGAGTTGTAATTGCCGAAGTTCCAACGCGAATTCCGGATGTTACGAACGGCGATTCTGTGTCGAACGGAACCATGTTCTTATTCACGGTAATGTCCGCAAGCACCAATGTGTTCTCTGCATCTTTCCCGGTTACACCTTTTGAGCGTAAATCAATCAGCATACTGTGGTTTTCGGTTCCTCCGGAAACTATTGCATATCCTCGTTTCACAAATTCGTCTGCCATTACTGCAGCATTTTTCTGAACTTGTTTCATATAGGTCTTGTACGAATCATCAAGCGCTTCGCCGAACGCAACTGCTTTTGCGGCAATTACATGTTCCAATGGTCCGCCTTGAATTCCCGGGAAAACAGCGGCATCTAATAATGCTGCCATTGATTTCGGGTTTCCGTTGTTCCATTTCAAACCAAACGGATTATCGAAATTATTACGCATCATGATAACTCCTCCGCGAGGTCCGCGAAGTGTTTTGTGCGTTGTTGTAGTTACAATATGACAATGATCTAAAGGATCCTTCAATAAACCAGCTGCAATTAGTCCGGCAGGATGAGAAATATCTGCCATGATCAAAGCTCCGATTTCATCAGCAACTTTGCGAATGCGCGCGTAATCCCAATCTCTCGAATAAGCAGAAGCACCACAAATGATCATTTTTGGTTTTTCTCTGCGCGCAACTTCTTCCAGCATATCATAATCAACATGACCGGTTTCTTTATTTACTCCGTAGAAAAACGGTTTATACAAACGTCCGGAGAAATTTACCGGAGAACCGTGAGTTAAATGTCCGCCGTGAGAAAGATCAAATCCTAAAATTTTATCGCCTGGTTGTAAACAGGCTAAGAATACAGCTGCGTTTGCCTGTGCCCCTGAATGCGGCTGAACATTTGCCCAGGTAGCACCAAATAATTTGCACAAACGGTCGATAGCCAATTGCTCCACTTTATCAACTACTTCACAGCCTCCGTAATAGCGTTTTCCCGGAAGTCCTTCTGCATATTTGTTCGTTAAAACAGAACCCATAGCTTCCATAACCTGATCCGAAACAAAATTTTCAGATGCAATTAACTCAATTCCGTGTTCCTGACGCTGACGTTCTTCAGCGATCAAATCAAAAATTACCTGATCTCGACTCATTTTTTTAAAGTTGAAAAATTGAACAAACGGAACCTAACGCCCATTCGCATCACAAATATAAGTTCTTAATAAACTTAAAAAAGAAAATAGAGGGATTTAGAACAATCTTTTTATCGAATGGAATTTGTGAGAAAGAACATCATCGGTTCTTCTTTTGATTCCGTCTTTCGTTAAATCATCAATGCGCACAAAACCATGTGCGTGAATGATTTCATTTTCATTGATCAGAATTCCGACATGATGAACTTTTTGTTTTGAATTGATGAAAAACGCGAGATCTCCTGCTTGTCTGTCTTCGAAATCTACACTTGTACCGTGTTCTTCCTGCTGATAAGCATCGCGTGGCAAGTTCAATTCAACACAGTGGAATACGGTTTGAACCAGCCCGCTGCAATCTATTCCGGAATTACTTTTTCCGCCCCATAAATAAGGTGTATTCAAATAATCTGTCGCTAAATCTATAACTGCTTGTGTTCTGTCAGGGTTTATTTCAAAATTGCTTTCATCTTCAAAAGAGAATTCATGTTTTCCTATTGAAAATGATTTCTCATTGGAAAACGGAACAAATGAACCTCTGGAAATGCGTTGTTTTCCAAATTCACCAGATATAGTTCTTGAAAACGATGGTTCTACGGTCAATCCGTCCATCCACCGTTTCAGGTCTTTCTCCCGAACTTCTGTTAACAATTTGAAATCTGTCCAGCCTTCGTAATTGTCTATCAACGAACGCACTTTCCACCATTGTTCGCTGTTATCAACGACCTCAATCGGTTCGCCAAAAAGTAATTGTGAAACCATTTCGGACGTATCGCTGGGTTCTGATCTTAAAGGTGCTATGCTTGCGCTGCAAAATGCCGGCCGGTTCATTTTTTCGGGAATTGAGGAAGTTTTGTCAGGTTGATGGCTTGCTGCATGTGCCGTTCATTGTGATAAGCCACAAATAAGAAAGCATCGCCTAAACGTAAACGCACAATTTTAGAGATCGAAATAGGAACTTTTACTTTTCGAAGATTTACCGCTACGCTTTTCTCCAGGATATTTAATAACTCTTTTTGCTGTTCAACAAACTGATTCATTGATTGTGAAGACACCAAACCCGGATTTACGGATGGATTGTAATCTTTCGGGGCGTTGAAACGGCGTTTGATATTTTTCTCTTTCCCTAATTTCATGCTTTGCCAGGCTGATCTGCCGAGAGGCGAACTATTGAAAATTGCAGATGGTAATCTGAAGCGTGTTGAGTCGATCCTTTTATGAAAAGCAGCATGATAAAAACCTGCGTACCCGTTCAAATGAGCGAAGATTTCAAGACAACTCCATGTCGTTGGATTGGGCTTCCAATTCAATTGGGTTTCCGAATAACCGGAAAACTTCTTTTTAATTAAATCAAGATTACGTTCTGTAATTCCCGCTACTTCCTCCAAAAGCCATTGGGTTGTCATACTCAAATTTTGATTTCAAATATACGATTTAACAAACTCTGGAACAAGCAGGTTCTGATACAACTTTTCACCCTTTTGCACGTCTATCTTCTGTCTGGTTATAACTGAATTTTGTATATTTCGCTTATGAAAATCCTTGTTGCTCTGCTTACTACTGTTTCCATGCTGGTTGTTCGGGCTCAGGAAATTGAGCACAGGCACAGTATTCACCACGCTTTAATTGAAAATAAAGGGCAGTGGGATTCTCCGGTTTTATTTCAATCGAAAACTCAGGAACAAACTATTTGGGTGCAGCAGCATGGATTCATTTACGATATTCGGGATTATTCCCAAATCAAGAAGGCCCATCTAACATTCGGTGATGGTAGTGATTCCATTACCTATCGGCAGACAATAGTTGCTGCAGAATTTATTGGATCGAATACGGTTTCTGCAATCGAGAAAGAAAATAAATCACAGGAATATTACAATTACTTCAAAGGAAACGATCAGTCGAAATGGACCTCGGATGTTCATGGCTACAACATGATAACCATGAAGGAGTTTTACCCGAAAATAGATCTGAAAGTTTTTGATAATGCCGAACGCTTTAAATATGAATTGTGGTGTGCTCCCGGTTCCAATGCCCAGCAAATTCGGCTGGCAATTAAAGGGGCGTTGAGTGTAAGTGTTGATGAAAATGGGAATTTGATTATTGAGACTCCGCTGGGAAAAATCATTGAACAAAAACCAACTGCTTATGAATTGCTGAATGGGAAAATGAAAGAGGTCTCCTGCTCTTTTTCTGTGAAAGAGAATCATGTGAGTTTTGTTTTGGGAAATTATTCCAAACATGCTACTTTAATTATTGATCCCACATTGGTTTTTGCTACTTATTGCGGTTCGGTAACTGATAATTTCGGAATGACCGCAACCTATGGTTATGACGGAACTGCGTATTCTGCAGGAACAATTTACGGAAATGCGTACCCGACTCCTGACAATTCGGCTTACGATGTGACTTCTAATTTTACTGTTGCAAATATTGGTTCTCCGGTTACTACTGATGCCTTTATTTCGCGCTATTCTGCAGATGGAATCACCATGATGTGGACAACGTTTCTGGGCGGTGGTGACAATAGCCAGGGAACCGAAACATCACATTCACTCATTTGTGATAAACAGAACAATCTGTACATTTTGGGAGTCACTTCCAGTACCGATTTCCCTATTGTAAACGGCTTTCAATCGTCGCACGGAGGAGGAACGCCACTCCAGGTCCAGTTTAACGGGTCTAATTTCGGGACACAGGGAACAGATATTTATGTTGCAAAGTTCAGTTCAGACGGACATCAGCTTTTGGGATCAACCTATGTGGGCGGAAGTCTGAATGACGGAGTGAACTTTAAAGTTACATCCGGAAATTACAATTCTGTTGCTGCTTATGATTCGCTTACAACGAATTACGGAGATCAGTTCCGCGGAGAAATCATGATTGATTCATTAGGGGATTGTATTATCGCATCCTGTTCAAGATCACTGGATTTTCCTACTCTGAATGCTTTTCAACCTGTGCTTGCAGGGAACCAGGATGGAGTTGTCTTTAAACTTTCGAGTGACTTGAGTTCCATGATGTGGTCGAGTTATTACGGTGGTTCAAACAACGATGCCTGTTATTCTGTGAAACTCGATTCAAGTTACAATATTGTATTTGCCGGCGGAACAAGCAGTTTGAATCTGCCCGGAACTGCAGGTGGTGTTCACGCGGCATATCAAGGCGGAAAGGCTGACGGTTTTGTCGGGAAACTTACTCCGAACGGCCAAACACTCACGCAGGCCACTTACCTGGGAACCCCGAATTACGATCAGACTTTCTTTGTTGAGATCAATAGAAATGATGAGGTTTTTGTCGTCGGGCAGTCTACCGGAGGGCAATATCCAATCATTAATGCAACGGGAAATGCGAATAGCGGACAATACATTACGAAGATGAATCCGCAGTTAACAACCATCCTGAATTCAACACTTTTTGGAAACGGGAACGGTGGAATCAATATTTCACCTTCGGCATTTTTGGTTGATATTTGCGGAAACATGTACGTTTCAGGTTGGGGAGCAAATATTTTGCAATCTACTCCCTTAAGTGGAATGCCCGTTACTTCTAATGCTTTTCAGTCTACCTCTCCGAATGGATTTGATTTTTATTTAACTGTAATCGACCGTGATTTCGACGGACTGCTTTACGGAAGTTATCTTGGAGGTTCGGTCGCTCAGGAACATGTTGACGGCGGAACTTCGCGTTTCGATAAGAATGGTGTGGTTTATCAGTCGGTTTGCGGTGGTTGTACCGGGCAAAGTGATTTTCCAACTACAGCAAACGCCTGGTCGAACGAAAATTTGAGCACGAATTGTAATAACCTCGTTTTTAAGTTCGATTTTGAATTATTGCCCGAAGCCGAATTTACAACAGACGATGTGTTGGGCTGTGCCGAGTTTGAGGTTGAACTGCAGAATACTTCGCCTCCTTCAGATGCGTACTATTGGGTATTGGGCAATGGCGACACTTCTCTTGTTTATAATCCGGTTGTTACCTATACTGATCCGGGAACGTATGTTATTAATTTATATGTTACCGACAGTATTTGTTTGCTGACTGATACTGCAACAATTACTATTCAGGTTTTACCAGCTCTGGAACTTTCTGTTTCGAATGATACGTTGACCTGTACCTCGTCACTAATGAGTTTTACTGCGTATTCGAACGGAACTGCCGATGAATTTATCTGGTCGTCGAATAATCAGTTTTCTGATACCTTGAATACTGATTTAGCTGACTCGGTACTTACTATTCAGCCGGATGGAACTACTACGTATTATGTTCAGGTATCTAATGGTGTCTGCAGCGAAACAGACAGCGTTACAGTCACTATAGTTTCAGGCGATCTGCAGATTGACGGACCTGATTCATTGTGTTTGGGAGATGTTGGAACGCTCGCTGCAAACATCGAGATTCAAGGTTTGACTTTTGATTATACCTGGTCTCCTGCGAATTTGATTATTACAACAAGTCAGGACAATGTGGTTCAGGTAAACCCTTCCGTTTCTTCCTGGATCTATTGTGAAGCAACAGCTTCAAACGGTTGTACGGCTTTGGATTCAATTTTCGTGAATGTGGGTTCTTTACCCGGAAATCTCACTGCAACGGCAACGCCAGAAGTGGTTCTTCCCGGAGAAACGAGTCAGTTAATGGCAAGTTTGAGCAGTGTAACTTATCAGTGGTCGCCAACTACAGGATTAAACTCAAGTACGATTCAGAATCCGCTTGCAACGGTTGATGAAACGACAACTTACAATGTAACAGTGTCTAATGGGTTTTGTACGAAATCTGCTGATGTTACGGTGAAAGTGATGTCGGTTTTATGTGACAGAACTTATGTTTATGTTCCAAATGCGTTTTCGCCGAATGGAGACGGAGAAAATGAAGTGCTGTATGTTCGAAGCGCTATTGCCACTAAAATCCTGTTCCGCGTTTTCGACCGCTGGGGTGAAATGATCTTCGAAACAACAGATATGGATATCGGGTGGGACGGAACATTCAGGGGGAAACTCATTGACCCGGATACTTACGATTATTACCTTGAAGCAGATTGCTACGGTGGGGAAAAAGCAATCATAAAAGGGAATATTACCTTAATTCGCTAATGTTCTCCTGCAGTTCTGCGAACTGAAATTGAACAGTTCCCCACGAATTCACGAATTGGTCCACCGCGGCTTAACCCTTCGTTTAATTTTTCGAAGTTGAGTATGAGGGCCCCGCAGTTTATAAACTAATATTGGCGCAGCGTTAGCGAGTATATAATTTGCGCATTCGCGCGAGTTTATCCACAAACATTTTCGAAAAGGTATTCAGTAGAGAAAAAAGGATTGTTGGCTAGCCGACAATCAAAACAAAATGTATCTTTAAATTCCTGTTTATTATACTCAGTTTTCAAACACGAATTATGGCAAAAAAGATCATCACAAAAAAAAGCGAACAATTTCTTGAAGAATATTTAAACAATGCATCTCCAACCGGTTTTGAGTCGGGTGGACAGAAAATGTGGATGGATTACATTCGTCCCTATGTTGATGCAATTGAAACCGATACCTATGGCAGCGCAGTTGCTATTATCAACCCGAAGGCAGAATACAAAGTAGTGATCGAAGCGCATGCCGATGAAATTTCATGGTTTGTGCATTACATTACAAAAGAAGGACTTATTTATGTCCGTAGAAATGGAGGAAGTGATCACCAGATTGCTCCATCAAAAAGAGTGAACATTCATACTGAAAAAGGTGTGGTAAAGGCAGTGTTCGGCTGGCCGGCTATTCATACGCGTAACGAAAAAGAAGAAGCCCCGAGCTTGAAGAACATCTGTTTGGATGCAGGTTGTTCTACCAAAGAAGAAGTAGAGAAATTAGGGATTCATGTTGGTTGTGTTATTACATACGAAGATGAATTCATGGTACTGAATGAAAACAGGTATGTTGGACGTGCACTGGATAACCGAATGGGCGGATTTATGATTGCTGAAGTGGCGCGACTACTGCACGAAGACAAAGTGAAGTTGCCGTTCGGACTGTATATTGTAAATGCGGTGCAGGAAGAAGTAGGATTGCGGGGAGCAGAAATGATTGCAAACCGCATTCAGCCGAATGTAGCTATCGTAACTGATGTATGTCACGACACGCAAACTCCGATGATCAGTAAAATAGAACAAGGTGATTTGTCAGGCGGACTTGGTCCCGTATTAACAGTTGGTCCCGCAGTTCAGAACAATTTATTGAAGCACATTATTAAAAGCGCTGAAAAAGCTAAAATACCTTTCCAGCGTGCTGCTGCTTCACGGGCTACCGGGACAGATACAGATGCGTTTGCTTATTCTAATTCAGGTGTAGCAAGTGCGCTTATCTCGCTGCCATTGAGATATATGCATACAACTGTTGAAATGTGTAGAAAAGAAGATGTTGAAAACACCATTTTATTAATTGCTGAAGCGTTGAAAAATCTGAAAGGAAAAGAGACCTTTTCTTATTTCGAATAGCTAAGAATGCAAGAATAGACAATATTCTTTTTCAGAGTTTTACGTATTAGTGCTAACTTAAAGGTTCAAATACTATGAATTATGAAAAAACAGTTACTCTTTATTGGATTATTAACGAGTGCGGTTTCATTTGGTCAGACCTTTTCTGATGATTTTGATTCCTATACTGCCGGTCAATATATGGCTGCGCAAAGTGGTGGAGACTGGACTACGTGGAGTGGAACTCCCGGCTCGGCAGAAGACGTGTTGGTTTCAAGTGCCGATGCTGCTTCCGGTCCAAATTCGGTATATTTCACTACATCTACATCTGCTGGTGGTCCGACAGATCTTGTAAAAAACTTTGGAGTACTGAACACAGGGCAGTTCTCAATTGAATGGAACATGTTAGTTCAGACCGGGAAAGCCGGGTACTTTAACTTCCAGCGAAATGCAACTATTGGCCAGGTTTGGGCGATGGATTGCTTCTTTTCTGATGATGGTGATATTACCATCCTGAATCAAAGCGGTGGAACTCTTTTTACAGGTTCTTACACTCAGGGCGGGTGGTTTAATTTCCGTATGGATATTAATTTCAACACCAATAATTGGGAAGTGTTTATTGATGATCTTCCTGTGGGTTCGTTTGCAAATACCGAGAATCAGATAGCATCTATTGATATTTATCCTACGGATCAGGATTCACCGTATAGCTGTGGTTATTTCATTGATGATTTTGAATATACAATAACGCCGTACACATTACCTGCAGTGAACGGTGCTGTAACGTTGTTGAACACAATTGAAGGGCTTGTTGCCGGTGCTCAAGTAACACCAAAGGTTACAATCCGTAACCAGGGAACAACAACTATTACATCTGCAACAGTGAATGTTGATTACAACGGTGATAATGTAAGTTATCCATTAACAGGATTGAATCTTGCATCACTAGCTTCTACAACGGTCACTATGCCCGGAACTCTAACATTAGTTGCCGGATCCAATGACATGGTGGCAACAATTAGTAATGTAAATGGCGGCGGGGCTGATAACGATGCTGTTGACGATGAGTTTTCAATCACAATTGATCCCATCGTTCCTGCTTTAGGGAAAATGGTTGTTGGCGAAGAAGGTACTGGAACATGGTGTCAATGGTGTCCGCGTGGTGCGGTTTTCATGGATATGATGGAAACGAAATATCCGGATCACTGGGCTGGAATTGCAGTTCACAATGGCGATCCTATGGTTGTAGCGGATTACGATTCTGGAATTGGAGGATTGATTACCGGATATCCAAGTGCTCTGGTAGATCGTGGTACAGCAATTGATCCATCCGAAATGGAGCCTGACTTCTTAGATCGCATTACAGTTGCTCCAACAGCGTTCATTACAAATGGTGCAACATGGGATGCCGGAACAAGAACGTTGGATGTTTCAGTTTCTG
>CBFGMW010000013.1:0-13938 GCA_965649925.1 uncultured Fluviicola sp. | reverse complement strand
AGAATGTCCGACCAGTTGAACTGATGGGAAATTTAACTCATTCAACACGTCAACAACTTGCTCTGCCATTAATTCAATCGAAGGAAAGGGACTATGCGGATGAGAAAGCTCACTTTTTCCATGTCCGTTCAGATCAATGCTAACTGCGCGAACGCCGGGAATCTGCTTTACAACATTCCACATAGTGGTACTTTCCATGAAACCATGAAGAAAAACCACCGGGGTTCCGGAACCGCTTATTTCATAATACAGCATTGTGAGATTATGCCTGATTCATAATTGTTTCAATTTCATCGATCTCAATTGGAATGGATCCCATTAAGTTGAAGGGTTGTCCGTTAGCCTGAACCACTAAATCATCTTCAATCCGGATTCCTAAACCTTCTTCCATAATGTAAATTCCCGGTTCACAGGTAAAGACCATGTTCTCTTTAATGGGTTCCTGGAATAATCCAACATCGTGTGTGTCTAATCCTAAGAAATGAGAAGTTCCGTGCATGAAGTACTTTTTGTAAGCGGGCCAAGCAGGATCCTGGTTTTTAATATCCGTTTGATCGATCAGTTTTAAGCCAAGCAATTCACTTTCCATGATCTTACCAACCTCTTTATGATATTCAGGAATTAATGTTCCGGGAACCAGCATTTTTTGTGCTTCGTTCTTTACACGCAGAACTGCATTGTAGACATCGCGCTGACGTTCAGAGAATTTTCCATTTATAGGTAAACAACGTGTTAAATCTGATGAGTAATTAGCATATTCCGCTCCAACATCCAGCAAAATCATTTCGCCGTCTTTACACTGGGCATTGTTTTCAATATAATGCAAAACACAGGCATTTTTCCCTGTTGCAACAATTGGAGTGTATGCAAAACCCTGTGATCTGTTACGAAGAAATTCGTGAGCTAATTCGGCTTCAATCTCATATTCCCAAACACCCGGTTTGATGAATTTTAAAAGTCGATTAATTCCCTTTCCCGTAATATCACAGGCCGTTTGCATCAGGTTCAGTTCTATGGATTCTTTCACAGAGCGGATTATATGCATGATCGGTGCGCTTTTATGCACCTGGTGCGCCGGATAATCTGCACGAACTTGTTTGATAAAGCGGTCTTCGCGTGTTTCTACGGTTGTATCGGCACGTAAATGCTCATTGGTATTCAGATAAATTCCTTCGGCCTCAGCCATCAGCGTTTTAAATATTGCAGGAAATTGCTGCAGCCAATAAACTGTTTTCACGCCACTTGTTTGAAATGCCTGTTCTTTGTTCAGTTTCGATCCTTCCCAAACGGCAATGTGTTCGTTGGTTTCTTTAAGAAATAGAATTTCTCTGTGTTGTTCGTTTGAAGATCCCGGAAATAGAACCAGGATACTTTCCTCCTGATCTACACCAGACAGATAGAAAATATCTCTATGCTGCTGAAATGGCATCGTTGCATCGGCACTAATAGGATAAATGTCGTTTGAATTAAATACAGCCAAAGCATTTCTCTCCATTCGTGCGGTGAATTTTTTGCGATTTGTAACGAACAAAGACGAATCTATTTGATGATATTTCATATTAATGTATGTTAAATAAAAAAACCTCAAGCCGAGTGTTTCGTAACTTGAAAAGGAAGCATTCGAAGGTACAAAAAAATATATTTGAGCATGCTTTGAAGAACGTAAATTGATTACGGACTTCTGCAGATACATTTGTTTCATTCAAATGATAAGAGTTATGGCAGCAGCATTTTCAAACCAGTTATTCGATAGCGTATTTGTAGAACGAATCATCATCGAAGAGAATTCTTCAACAGTTGTGTTGAATTGTACAATTTTTGAGGGTTCTGTTCAATATAAATCGGACCTGATGATCAGTCATTCAGGATTAAACAATCTTTTATGCGAACTTTCTGCTCGGGGTGTGGATATTGATCTTGAGAAGCATTTAGTTCCAATCTACCTGGGTGAAGATGATTTAATGTATATCATCGAGTGTTCTAAATTTTTCGACGAACCTGTTTTCCTTCCAATGTATGCTATGCCAGAACAGTTGGTGAAAATGCGCGCGTAACAATTTGCTGCAGAGCGTAATTTTTCTATTTCTAAAAATTGTTATACTTTTAGAACGCATTCGGGAAACCCGAATGAACTAAAACGTTTACTAACGATGAAAAAAACGATACTGCTCTTTGTTCTCGGATCATTTTTACTAACAGGATGTCCTAAACACGAAATCATTCCTGCCCCGGTTCCACATGTTGAATTATACTCTGAATTTTTGGGAAATATCAACGGGTCAGAAGTTGAATTAACTCAAAATGTTTCAGGTTACTATTTGGATGCCCTTAAGACAAAAGTGATTTTACCTTCACCAACACCATCATACGCTATTTATTCTGCGGAGATGAAATCATCCCAATCATTGGTTTCAATTAAAGTTAATTTGGGGAGTGTGTTTTTTGATGCTGGTGTTGCTCAAGACCCTGCTGTAGAGGTTTGGAATGCTTTCTTTGATGCGAATGAATCACCAAACAACCCGGTTTATGCTGTAGGAGGAATGAACGGATTTGAAGTTGTGTACCGTGATGGTACCGGCGCTATCTGGACGTCTGATGCAACAGGAACAAATGTTGTGTTCACAGAAATAGAGCATGAATCAGATGCAACCGGAGATTATACCAAGTTTGTGTGTACGTTTGATTGTACGGTTTATCGAACGGTTGGGCCGGATACATTCTCTCTGCCAATTTCTGCGGCAGAATTTACTGGGTATTTTAAGAGATAAATACTATATTAAACGTCAGTTAAACACTGGCGTTTTTTATTTGTAAGGCATGGATCAGTTGAAAATTGGCATTATAGGGGATTTTAATTTCACTTACAATACGCATCACGCTACGAATTTAGCGCTTGATCATAGCAGTGATTTTTTAGAGATCGAGCTGTCTTATTATTGGATGCGGGTAAATGAGTTCCTTGCGATGAAGCCAAATCAGTTTGGCAATTTTGACGGACTGTGGCTTGCTCCGGGCCCGTTTTTAAATATCTTCTATCTTTCAGGAGTGGTAGATCAACTCATGCAGTTGGATATCCCTGTTTTTATTACAGGTGATGGGTTTAAATCTTTTCTTGATGTAATTGTCCAACGAAATAATTTGAATGCCCAGGGAGAAAAGCTCATTTCAGATAATTTGGTAGAAGGAAATCATTTTGAACAATTGTATGTAGATCCCCAGAGTACTGAGTTGAAGCATTTGTATTCTACACGCAGTACACTAGAATTAACTGCCACACGTTATTCTATGTATCCCCAGTTAATGGATGTTCTGACTTCTTTGGGAGTGGATATCGAAGCATTAAACCAATTTGAGGAGCCGGAGATCATTAGCCTGAGGAACAAGTCATTCTTTGTTGCATGCGGGTTTTGTCCGCAAATCAGTTCTACACGTGAACTACCGCACCCCCTAATTTACACTTTCCTAAAATCGTGTTTGGTTAAAGTAAGCTAGATTCGGCTTCGTACCCACCGTCAATTCCCAGATTTTTTCCTGTTGCTGCTAAAACTGCCAGCACATCACATCTTTCGTTTTCCGGGTGCCCGTTGTGTCCTTTTACCCAACTAAATTTTATCTGGAACTGCCGTGATATTTGATAATAACGCATCCAAAGATCTTTATTCTTTTTCCCCTTGAAATTTGTTTTGATCCAATTATTCAACCATCCCTTTTCAACAGTGTCAATTACATACTTTGAGTCGGAATAAATAACAATAGGCAGCTGATTTGTTTTTAAAAGTGCAAGACCTTCAATCACTGCTAAAAGTTCCATTCGATTGTTTGTGGTTAATCTGAAACCTTCAGAATGTTCTTTTACATTTCCTTTGAATTTCAATACAATACCATACCCTCCCGGTCCTGGATTTCCACGGGACGACCCGTCAGTATAAATTTGAATATGATCTTGCATGCTTAAAATTAAAAATAACTAAATATTTAATAGTAATTATTTTATTAGGATTCCAATAAAATGAGGCCCAAATATTAGATAAGTGACATGATTTATACGACATATCTATTTTTTATGCCGATGAAAAAAATATTAGTGTAAACAAAAAATATATAGTTAAAATAATATGTTTACCGCGGTTGGTATTTGATCAGAAGATTTTTATCACTTTTGTAGCGAATTCTAATTGTTCATCAATTAGTTATTCAGTGAATAGTGGTTAGGTTAGGTTAACAAGTGGTGATGTCGCTCGATATCACCACTTGTGTTTTGTACTGTTTTGATTGTAAACTGATCCATAAAAAAAGCTCGCTGATTTATATCAGCGAGCTTTTTTATTATTATTTGATGAGCTTATTTGTTGTTATCATAAACGTGTAAGAATCCATCTTTGTGAAGTTCCGTTCCATCCACCAGAATTGCATCAAGGATGTAGAAATAAACCCCGTCGTGAACCATTACGCCACCGTTGTTTGTTCCGTCCCAGAATACTTTCCCGGTAACATCCTTGCCAATTTTCACCGGGCTTCCCCAGCGATCAACAATAGTAATATCGAATTTCTCGAAAATAGGGTATTTAAACTCGAACACATCATTCACATGATCGCCATCAGCTGTTATTACATTTGGCATCTGGAAATCTCCGTTTATATGCAGAATTGACTCATAGGTATCGAAGCATCCATTAACATCCTGGATGACTAAGGTAATCGCCAGGTCTCCCGGAGCTACATATACACTTGACACACTAGTTCCGGTAAAGTTTGTAAACACGGGTTGATTTACTAAATCCCAAGTCCATGAAACAATAGGTGCGTTGGAAGAAGATTGATCGAAGAACTCAACCGTAGAGCCTAAATCTGCAGGATTCGGAGCCATTGTGAATTGTGCATTTAATCCGTTATCTGGAATTGTAATCGGATCTAGCGGATAAATCACCTGACAACCGTTATCGTCGAAAACAGTAACTGACGGATTGTAAGTTGTTACATCCTGATACCCGTATGTAAAATCGGTACTATCATTATAGATTGTTCCATCATCGAGATCCCAAACAATAGAAGTAACGTTACTCGTATCACCAATAGTAAAGTCTACGAACTGACCACAGGTTCCCGGATCTTGCGTCCAGTCAGGTGTTGCCTGAGGACCGAAGATCGTTAAATAATCTACCAGCACGGTATCGCTTGTACAACCGTATTGATCAGTGATGGTTAATCCTACGCTGTATGTTCCCGGGAAAACATAAGTGTTATTCGGACTTGGTAAAGTAGAAGTTTTACCATCACCGAAAATCCATGAATACGTTGTAACATTTCCTAAAGACAAAGATGCGTCAGTGAAGTCGGCAAATACCGGTGGACAAAGGAAATCTCCGTTGGCATTTGTTGCTGCTCCGTCTAGTGTGTAATCAATAATTGCAACGGGTGTTGAAACCGTCACTACATGGGTAATAGTGTCTTTACAGCCATTTGCATCTGTTGTAATCAAGGTGTAGTCATGGTCCCAGCTTGAAACAGAATTACTTGCAGGTTCGTTGTGACTATTAAGGAAATCCTGACTTGTTGATATCTGAGATCCATCTATAAACCATTGGTAAGAAAGTGGGGCAACTCCTGTTGAACCGTTTGTTGCTACAAAGTTTTCAAGTTCACAGACTATTGCATCAGCAGTAAAGTTAGCAACCGGTTTAGTAATTGTAATATTTGTAGACCCCGGAGGTGAAACACAACCGAATTGATCCGTTGCAACTATTGTAACCGTAAAAATTCCTTCTGTACCAAATGTATGATTAACGGTTGTTCCCTGGCTCGATGTGTTCTGAGTGGTATTGTCGTCAGGGAAAGTAAATACAAAAGTATCTAAACCAACTCCATTGTTTTGAGGCGACGATGTATTAGTGAAAGTAACAAGATGCGGTGCACAACCAGTGGCATCATTTGCGGTTAAAGCAGCATTAGGAAGTGCTAAAGCGATCATTGGAGAGAAAGTAGCATCATCCGAACATCCGACGTTATTTGTCGCAGTAAGTGTAATGGTAAATGTTCCGAAACTTGGGTATGTGTAAGAAGGATTTGCTCCGGTAACCACTTGTCCGTTCCCCATGTTCCAGGAGAATGTTCCGAAAGGGTGACCTGCAAATGTGGTTGAGTTCTCATCTAACGAGAACGATGTTCCTACACATACTGAATCGTTCGCCAAAGGAGAAATGCCTGCCGTAACTGTAGAAATGTGAACGGTTTGCGTCGTACTGTCTCTACAACCCGTTGTTGTATTGATAATGAGCTGTTCAATAGTATAAGTTCCGTATGCGCCGTAATTATGGCTTGTAGTTCCTTTATCGGCATCGTCGAAGTCTGGATCATCAAAGTTTGTGAATGTTCCGTCTCCCCAATCCCAAACCATGCTGCAGTCGTCAGGTAGTTGTCCTATTTTGGAATTGTCATTTACTACTACGTTTACAGGGAATGAAGCCGGATTACAGTATAGCGTTTGTGCCGGTGTGAAAAGCGAGATAGGAGCTTTGATGTATACAGCATTCGGAACAATCAGTGTATCGGAACAACCTCTGAATGTTACAACAAGCATTACATCGAAATATCCCGTATCTGAACTGTATGAATAACCCGGGCTTTCCTCCGTAGAAGTCCCTCCGTCACCGAAATCCCAGAAATAAGTTACTTCATCCGGATCATGCGGTGTAAGTACTTGAGACAGGTTCGTGAAATCAATGTTTTGTTTCGCACATTCAGGTGTTGCATCAATTGAGAAATCAACTAAGTCTATATGTCCAACTTCAATGTATTCATCCATGTAAACAGTATCAATACATCCTCCTGCCGAAACAACCAGGAATACATCATAAACACCTATGGGGTAAACGTGAACGGGAGGGTTTTGTCCGTTGAATGTTGTTCCGTCACCAAAGTTCCAAAGCCAGCTGGTTATTGGATTTGACGCTGTTGAGGCATCTGTGAATTGAACAGAAAGCGGATCACAACCATCAACAACATCACTGGTAAAGGCCGCATTCGGTGCTGTCATTGTAACAGCAACAGTTGAGAATACTCCGGTACAACCGTTTGCGTTTGTCATAGTTAGTGTAACTGTATAGTTTCCGTTGGTAGTATACACATGTGCCGGTGGATTTTGACCGTTAAAAACAGCAGATCCGTCACCGAAGTTCCAGCTGAAAGATGTTCCCGCACCACTTGTATTTGTGAAAGTAACCGGTAATGGAGCACAACCCGTTGTTGGATTATTTGTAAACGATGGTGTTGGAAGCGGATTGATCGTAATTTGAACTGAAGCATTGGCCTGACACCCACTTCCGGTATTTTGAGAAGTTAAACTAATGGTATATGTTCCGGGTGCGCCATAAGTAACCGAGTTATCTTCTGAAGTGGAAGCAGGTGTTCCTGATCCCGGGAATGACCAGTTCCAGGCATTTGCGCCGATCGTTGAATTATCCTGAATACTAACAGGAGTGTTAACACATCCGGTTAACGGAGCAGTTATTCCAGCCTGAAAATTTGAAACAACAATTGGTTGGATCAAAGTGTCATTACAGCCAAAACTGTTTGTTGCAATCAACGAAACATTATAGGTTCCGGCCGTTGGATAGTTTACGGCAGCAGGATTTTGCAGAGTAGAAGTTTGCGAATTCCCGAAATTCCAGTTGTAAGAAGTTGCTCCGGTTGACGTATTTGTAAACGTAACGGCAACGGGCAAAGCACAACCATTGGTTGAGGCGGTATAACTAGCCGTTGGTGTTGGATTGACAGTAATGTAATTCGTTTTAACCTCTGCATCGGCCTGACCGTTGCTCGCCTGAACAGTAAGAATTACTGTGTAGGTTCCGGGTGTTGAATAAACGTGCGATGCATTCGCCGTTGTAGCAGCGTTACCATCTCCGAAATCGTAGGCGTAGCTCGTAATTGCAGCAGTTCCCTGGGTAGAGGTACTGTTGAAAGTAACGGCCTGTCCTAAACAAACCGTTGTTGGAGTTCCGGTGAAATTCGCAGTTGGGGGAGTTTTGGAATAACCAACGAAGGTTAAACCGGTAAGGATTAGTGCGTAAAGTAGTCTCATACCTAGAATGATTCAGTTTTTTTGAATATAAATATAGCTTTTACATGAACTTGAGACACTTTTTTTGTTAGAAGTTTCTCATTTCACGTAAAATTGTTAAATAAATAACGGTAAGGTTGCTTCTAAATAACGTAGAATCAGTAAGATAAGTTGCTTCCAAGCCAGCGTTCAAGCACCTTTGCTTCCATATTTTTCCGTTTCGAAAGGTTAATTACCTGGTCTTCAGTGATTTTACCTAGTCCAAAATATTTTGTATCGGGATGGGCAAAGTACCAGCCGGAAACAGATGCGGCCGGCCACATGGCAAGCGATTCGGTAAGTGAGACACCGCTTATTTCTTGGGCGTTCAGGAGTGAAAACAGAAATGGTTTTTCTGTATGATCCGGACAGGCAGGGTAACCAGGGGCAGGTCTGATCCCACGGTATTTTTCTGCAATTAAATCGGCGTTTTCTAATCTTTCGTCATTTGCATATCCCCAAGTTTCTTTACGAACAACTGCGTGCAGGTATTCCGCAAATGCTTCCGCAAAACGATCTGCAAGTGCTTTGATCAGGATAGAGTTGTAGTCGTCGTGTTCTGCTTCAAAACGTTTTACGTGCTCGTCGATTCCATGCCCGGCAGTTACAACAAATGCTCCCACATAATCTATGATCCCGGTTTCTTTCGGGGCAATGAAATCTGCAAGAGAAAGATTCGGCTGACCGGCGGCTTTTTTGGTTTGCTGGCGCAATGCATGCTGAATTCCAAGCACTGAGCTCCGGTCTTCATCGGAATAGATTTCAATATCATCGCCAACGCTGTTTGCCGGGAATATTCCGTAAACTGCTTTAGCTGTCAACCATTTTTCGGAAATTATCTTCTGCAACATTTCCTGAGCGTCTTTGAACAAATCTGCCGCCTGAGGACCTACTACTTCATCGGTTAAAATAGCCGGGTATTTTCCGTGTAACTCCCAGGTTTGGAAGAACGGTGTCCAGTCGATATAGTCGACCAGCTTTGATAAATCCTGTTCTTCAATGATCTGCTGACCGATTTTGTTTGGTTTGCTGACCGTATTTTCGTTGAATTCGAGAACCAATTTGTTAGCGTAAGCTTCTTTGTAATTGAGCAATTGTTTTGCGCCACGATGTTTTTCATGATGTTCGCGCAAACGTATATAATCGGCTTTTACGTCTTTAACAAATTGTTCTTTCTTTGGACCCAACAACTGCTCTACCACTGTTACAGAACGCGAAGCATCTAAAACGTGAACGGTTTGTCCCTTCGTATAATTCTGTTCGATTTTTACCGCTGTATGAACTTTGGAAGTTGTTGCGCCGCCAATTAGTAATGGAATATCGAGATTTGCACGTTCCATTTCCTTTGCCATGTAGACCATTTCATCCAGCGACGGAGTTATTAAACCACTCAATCCGATAACATCGGCATTATGATCAATTGCGGCCTGAATAATTTTCTCTGCCGGAACCATTACTCCCAAATCTACAATTTCGTAGTTGTTACAGCTTAAAACAACTCCTACGATGTTCTTCCCGATATCGTGAACATCACCTTTAACGGTTGCCATAATCACTTTTCCGGCCGAAGACGAAACACCGTCTTTTTCCGCATCAATGTAGGGAAGGAGGTATGCAACGGCTTTTTTCATTACTCGTGCCGATTTTACAACCTGCGGCAGGAACATTTTTCCGCTGCCGAATAAATCTCCAACGATGTTCATTCCGTCCATCAGCGGACCTTCAATCACCATGATCGGACGTGGGAAAAGATGTCGGCATTCCTCCGTATCTTCATCAATAAAATCGACAATTCCTTTCACCAAAGCGTGTGCCAGTCGATCTGCAACCGGTGCGCTTCGCCATTCAAGATCCGCTTCTTTTTTCTTTTCGGCACCTACAAAACTTTCGGCGAAGTCGAGTAAACGCTCGGTAGAATCTGGTCTTCTGTTCAGGAGTACATCTTCTACATGTTCTAATAAATCTTTATTGATGTCGTCGTAAACTTCCAGCATTGAGGGGTTTACAATTCCCATGTCCATTCCGTTTTTGATGGCATGGTACAAAAACGCCGAATGCATCGCCTCACGAACCGGATTATTTCCGCGGAATGAAAAAGAAACGTTTGAAACTCCACCTGAAACATGTGCTCCGGGAAGATTCTCACGAATCCATTTTGTTGCCCGGAAGAAGTCTAATGCGTTGTTGTTGTGTTCTTCCATTCCGGTTGCAACCGGGAAAATATTCGGATCGAAAATGATGTCTTCCGGTGGAAAACCAACTTTATCGACCAAAATGCGGTAAGAACGTTCACAAATTGCTACTCTACGCTCGTAGCTATCAGCCTGACCCAATTCGTCAAACGCCATTACAACTGTTGCCGCGCCAAAGCGTTTAATGGTTTTAGCCTGCTGAATGAAGTTTTCTTCGCCTTCTTTCAACGAAATGGAGTTTACAATACCTTTTCCCTGAATACATTTTAGTCCGGCTACAATTATTTCCCATTTGGAGCTATCCACCATAATAGGCACCCGTGAAATATCCGGTTCTGCAGCAATCAGATTGAGGAACTTGACCATGGCTTCTTTTCCATCGATCATTCCTTCATCCATATTGATGTCGATGATTTGAGCACCGCCTTCTACTTGTTCTCTTGCAACAGAAAGGGCAGATTCGTAATCATTTTCTTTAATCATACGAAGAAATGCGCGTGAACCTGTTACGTTGGTGCGTTCTCCAATATTGGTAAAGTTACTTTCCGGGGTAATTGTAATGGCTTCCAGGCCAGATAAACGTAGGTAATTCATGTATGTTTATACCGTTTCGGCAATTTTTCTTGGTTCGTATTTAGCTGCAATTTCAGCCATTTTTCGAATGTGTGCCGGAGTTGTTCCGCAGCATCCTCCGATAATATTGATCAATCCTTTTTGAAGGAATTCTTCGATTTGCTCACCCATCATTTCGGGAGTTTCATCGTATTGACCAAATTCGTTTGGCAATCCGGCATTCGGGTGTGCGCTGATTGCAAAAGGTGCCTGATTCGACAAAACCTGGAGATACGGCCGCATGGCATCTGCTCCAAGAGCGCAATTCAAACCAATACTCAGCAATGGAATGTGTGAAACGGATACAAGGAATGCTTCCGTTGTTTGACCGGTTAAGGTTCTGCCACTTTGATCCGTAATTGTCCCGGAAACCATAATCGGAAGTCGAATTCCGCGTTCTTCATACAGTTCGTCGATAGCGTACAAACAGGCCTTCGAGTTCAAAGTATCAGTAATCGTTTCGATCAGTAAAATATCTGCTCCGCCGTCAATTAAGCCGCTGGCCTGTTGTTTGAAAGCAACAACCAGTTCATCGAACGTAATGGCGCGGAAACCGGGGTCGTTTACATCCGGCGACATAGAAGCAAGCTTGGTTGTTGGCCCGATAGAACCAGCTACAAATCGTGGTTTATGGGGTTCTTTCGCTGTGAATTCATCACAAACTTCGCGTGCAATTTTTGCTCCGTGATAATTGATGTCGTAAACTGCGTGTTCCAGGTGATAATCGGCCTGTGCAACTGTTGTAGCACCGAAGGTATTTGTTTCAATGATATCGGCACCGGCTTCTAAATACTGAGCGTGAATTTCCTTAATAACATCGGGTCTTGTGAGTACGAGAATATCGTTATCGCCCTGTAATTTGTGCGGATGATCCTCGAACCAGCCTTTACGGAAATCGTCTTCGTCCAGCTGATAGCGCTGAATCATAGTTCCCATTGCTCCGTCGAGAATGAGGATTCTTTCCTTTAATATATCCTGAATTTTGCTCATAGTTGCTTCACTTTGCTGTGCACACGAACCATGAAGAGGATGAAGATTGAACTTCCAATTTAAACTTATCTTATCCGCCTGAAACGGAATGGATTTGGCACCTATTCCGTGTTTGAGAATGAATCAAAACGGAGGTTGCCAAGGTTTCGCAGGGCCTATCCCTCCACCTTTCTTCATAAGTTGAATGCAAAGAACGAGGTGCAAAGATAATGCGTAGGTTTTAGAATGGAAAGGAAAGAGCGGGAATTGTGGAATTTATTTGATTGAGGGAAGGCCGGGACCTTCCCGTAATGATATTAAATGATATTTATTGTTTCATCATTTTCTTCGTTGCAACAATTTGTCCGTCGGCAACCAGTGTGTAGGTGTAAGTTCCCGAACTCAGATAAGAACCAAAAACTGTTAAGCTTCCCAATCCGCGATCTACAACATCAACCGATTGAATCAGTTTCCCGTTCCCGTCATAGAAATGAATCTGCGCTTTTTGAACCGTTGCTGGAATGGAGAAATTAATTACTGTCTGTTCTGCAAATGGATTCGGAATGTTCTGATCCAAAACAATTGCCGTTCTGTCGTTTAAAATAACCGCCAGGTTTTTGCGTACTTGTTCCTGCTGTTCGTTTGAGTTGTTTTGGATCAGCGATTGATTCATCTGGCACAAAGAAGGAAGTAATGCGCTCAGACAGTTTTCAAGGTTTGTAAATCGGTCATTCAATGAATTAATCGTTTCCTGCTGAGAATCAATTGTACTTTGCTGCGCATCAATAACGGAATCTCTGATCTCCAATTTTTGGTTGAGTTCGATGATAGCTTGAGTATTGATTGGAATAAGACCATTATAATTAAGTGACTTGAATGAAACTGCAGGACTTGTTTCGTTCCCCAGGGTATCATATTGAGCAGGCATTTCGTTATCATAAACCAAATTTGGGAAAACTGCTGCAACTTCCTGGGCAAGGAAACCAAATTGAGTATGGCTATCCAAATTGAATTCAGGATGACTAGCCGTATCCATCAGATAAGTAACGGGGTGCAATTGTAAAAGCGATTCAAGACCATTGCTTAGCGATGAAATATCTGTTTTAAACTGCTGGTCTGAAAGCCAGGTAGCCGTTCCGGTACCAAGAACATTTCCGACAAAATATCCGGCAAGTGTATTTGTAGCACCGCTTGCCTCGGCGTATATACCGTACGCATTGCTACCGCCAAAAGCACTTGCTCTTATACCATAATTGTTCGTAGCAGAATAGGCCGTTGTTCGAACTCCGTACGCGGAATATCCGTTTATAGCAACGAGTCCGGTATAAGCCGAAAAATCACCGCCCACACTTGCTGAATTTATATTGCCGCTTGTATTGTTATAAGCTCCCGGTGTTGCAACTCCTCTGACTCCAATGTTCCAATGCGTATCCATGCCAATGAATAAACCACCAATGTTCTCAATTTCTTCTACTGTTTGAATCCCGTGTGCAATGCTGTGAACACCAATGTATCTTAACCCGGATGCTGTTCCCTGATCCCTGTTTTCGAAATATCCTGAAGTGGTATTGAACCCAAGAGAACTGCTTTCCTGCTGATAAACATTGAATTTGGCGGTTAAAGGTGTGCTGCAGTTATATCCTACCGCAACCCGGTTTGAAGCAGCATTGGGAGCAGCGGCATAATTCGAGAAATAGAAATTGTGATTGTCTAAGTTGATTCTTGAGTCTGAACCTAAGGCACCTGCAGAAGCTGGAGAGCCACAAGTCGCGCCCATTCTGGGTATAGGTCCGAAAGTACCGTTTCCAAGAAGCACATCATTTGGATTCGTTGTGAAATCAAGCCTGCGCACATTGACATCTTGCGGGGTTCCCGGATCAGCATTAATTCCAATTAGCAAACAAAACGGATCAGCGACTTGCACATTTCTGATTCGTGCATCTCCATCCACATCTATTGTAGCCTGTGGATCGAAAGCGGTTTTAATACCAACCCGTCTGCCGGATGGTAGTATTTGAAGGTTTCCATTGATGTTAGATAAGAAATCTGTAAATGGTCCGTAAGGAG
>CBFGMW010000012.1:0-14138 GCA_965649925.1 uncultured Fluviicola sp. | reverse complement strand
AACAGTTGCCCGCTTAATGGATCGTTTGAAAGAATCTACCGAAAAACGCAAGCATTTAATGATGGAGTGTGAGTTTATAGCGAGAGGATCGCATTGATACTTTTCTGAAAGTTCTTCTCTGAATCAACTATCATGTCTGAATTAATCGATTGGTGGAATTCGCTGGAACACAATGATAAGAAAGTTCTGTTGGCCAGTTATGATTTTGAGCAGGACGAAACTAAAATCAGAACAAGTCGTTCGTTGTATGACGATTATTTTACACAGTTCGGGTTTGGGGTGCGCAAGCGGCTTGACTCATTTGAAACAACTGAAGAGAATATTCAGAAAGTTTTGGAACTTGAAAGTATTTCTTTTGCTTTTAAACCGGAAACCATTAATAGACTAACTGAATTGAAAATCTTGACAGTACATGGAGTCGTAGATTTTAATCTTCTGACTATTACTGAACTGATTTCATTGAGTTGCAGTGGCAAATTTGAATCGCTGAGCGGCATAGAAAATTTTCAAAAACTGGAAAAATTGCAACTCACAGGCTGCTACTATTTAACTGATTTTACCTGCCTGCTAAAGCTTCCGAACTTACAATTATTGGATTTCCCTTTCCTGCTTGATTATTCTGTAAAACCAATTGCTCAGCGATTGATGGAGTTACCTGCTTATCTGGATGTGCAAACCATGAGTATTCCAAGGTGGTGGCTGCATATGAAAGAATTAGATCACTCTCATTATTATCCGAAAAGGAATGAATTCAAATATGCCGGTTATGAATTTGATACTGATGAAATTGAGTTTATCCGATCGAATGCGGATCCGATTGTTTATCGGAATTTGGAAAATTTCATCTTGTCAGGAAGATATAAAATCGTTGATACAGAACGTACAGGCCATGGAAAATGGATACTGGAAAAGATTCATTAATTTGATAACAAAAAACCGCCATTTTCCATTGAGAAAATGACGGCTTCAACTGAAACGGATTCAATTTAGAATTTTGCGCTCTCGCGGGTATAATATGTTTTCGTTTTTACATTGTACACTTTCGGATATTTCACGGTATAACCAATTTCCAGGTTCGTTGATTCGCCAGGTTGAAGTGTTACTTTGTATGAAACCTCTCCGGTAATATCATTTTTCTTTCCTGTTCCGATTGTTTCTACGGCAACAGTGATCTCGCTGTTTCTGGAAAGCGGGATTTGATCGAAAACGTCAATGGTCACAGGGACTGTCCGGTTGTTTCGCAATTGAATATCGTAATAATACGTATCACGCTTGTTGCTTCCAACTACTTTCTTCACGCTCATTTCTGATTTCAATTTCCGAAGAACCTGGATTTTTGAATCGCGGCCAAAAGAAAGGGAAAGTGTATCGTTTACGTTTCGTGTATCAATCTGGCTCATTCCAACAAAGTTTCCTGAGAAATAAACCGCTGTTGATCCGGGAATCAAATCTAAATCCTGCCAGCCAACAATATTCGCTAGTAAGAAAGCTCCCTGATCTAGTTTCGGAATACTGACATGACTGAACGTTGCCGGAATGGTAATTTCCTTAATCTCTACCAAATATGGTTTTGCATCTGAAGGGCAGGAAAACGTTGCCGGAACGGTGAACTCTGTTGTCAGTTCAGAAATCTGAATTTGCTGAGTTTGAACTTTCGATACTTTTTTTCCTGACGAAAAACTTGCGTCGCTCAGATAACTCGACATATTCAGAGCTTCCTTATTCATCAAAAAGCGATTTTCAGAAGCATCGTCATTTTTATCTAAAATGTAATTGTCGTAAGCCCGCTGATTTGCCCAGTTAATCTCGTTTTCTGCCTGAATACGGTAGTTCTGCTGAACAGATTGCGGTGTAATGTACGAACCGCGTTGTTCTTCAATATACGCGTTGTATTCCAAATAGAACGGCGACATGTTCGGTGCCGAAGCCGAAAGGGTAGGATCGGCGGTTGAAAGCGATAATTGAACATCTTTCCATTCGTTCCCGGTGTTGTTGTAAACCTGAGCTTTGTATTTCAGTTTTACCGGTTGATTGATATCGATTGCGTTCAACTCATAATTTGCTACCCAGCCGCAATCTGAAACGAGGTATTTTAAAGTTGTTTCAACAGAAACATTTTCGTCACAATCTACCAGGATAATGATTTGATTACTGCGTTGGTTTTCGTTATAGTTTAATTCTGCAAGCTGTTGTCTTGTTGCATCAATATCCGCTTTTAATATCCGCTGCGCTTTATTGAGTTTCGAAACCGCTCTATTGATCTCAAGGGTTCTTGTTCTGAAAAATTCACCCGCGGCTTTCAATTGTTCTACAGTTAGATTCTGATCTTTTCCTTTGATATCTCTATTCGTGTTCAGAACAGTTAGCTCTGCATTGTAAGCACTTACCATGTCGATGTTTAACTGTAAGTTGTCTTTCATCGATTCAAGCGAATCTTTCAATGTTTTGATGTTCGGATTGTAATTTTCAGCAGCCAGAAAGTCTATAACTGTTGAAACAGAAACCAGTCTGAATCCACTTTTTCCGGTGAATTGTATAG
This sequence comes from uncultured Fluviicola sp., assembly GCA_965649925.1. Taxonomy (GTDB): domain Bacteria; phylum Bacteroidota; class Bacteroidia; order Flavobacteriales_D; family Crocinitomicaceae; genus Fluviicola. Next base: position 11,599 of record CBFGMW010000012.1, on the reverse strand, counting down.
AATTCGGATCGGCAAAAGCAGAAATTCCGCTAAAAACGAGTTTGTTTCGCCCTTTTTCTAACTTAACCGGAATTTCGTGGGTCATTTCCCCGGATGTCAGGAAAAGTTTCACCTTTTTAACTTCACTCACAATCGTTTGTTCTTTTGCTTTTTGCGAATAACTGATGATTGGGAGTAGTAATAATAGGAAAGCTATTTTTTTCATACGTATAATTTAACGTTCCAAGATACAGTTTAATCGGTTAATGGTTCAATTCAATATATTAACGCTTTGTTAAAATATAAATGAAATGTAATTAATTAAACAGTTATCGCTACTTTTGTTCCCTGAAATCAGTAAATCAATAATTTAAAAATGGAACATAATTTCTTGTTAAACCTCGCCGAAGCCTTTGGAACACCTCTGTATGTATATGATGAAGCTAAGATAGTTTCACAATATTGGAGATTGAAGAATGCTTTTGGGAAACAGGAAGTAAAGCTGCACTATGCGATGAAGGCATTGAGTAATATTTCCATTTTGCGCTTATTGAAAGAGCAGGGAAGTGGTCTGGATGCTGTTTCTATTGAAGAGGTTAAACTTGGTTTACGGGCTGGGTTTATTCCCGCGAATATCATTTATACTCCGAACGGTGTTTCATTTTCTGAAATTGAAGAAGCCGTTGATCTGGGAGTCATGGTCAATATTGATAATCTAAGCGTTCTGGAACGTTTCGGTGCTAAATACAAAGGATTCGTACCTGTATGTGTTCGGATTAATCCTCATATTATGGCCGGAGGGAACAGTAATATTTCCGTAGGACATATTGATTCTAAATTCGGAATTTCGATTCACCAGGTACGACATATCCAACGCATTGCAAAACATTACAATATGTCAATCGTAGGACTACACATGCACACTGGAAGTGACATTGTTGATGCGGATGTTTTTTTGCGGGGAGCTGAATTACTTTACCAGGCTGCCGAATCATTCCCGGATTTACATTTCATGGATTTTGGCTCCGGATTCAAAGTGGCTTATAAAGAAGATGATTATGTAACGCCGATTGAAGAAATCGGATTGAAAATAGGTGAATCGTTTCAACAATTCTGCGAAGAATACGGACGTAAATTGGAACTGCGTTTTGAACCGGGAAAATTTCTCGTAAGCGAAAGCGGTGTTTTACTGACTTCGGTGAATGTGGTGAAACAAACTACGTCAACTGTTTTTCTTGGTGTGAACAGCGGGCAGAATCACCTGATAAGACCAATGTTTTATAATGCTTATCATCGTATTGAGAATATCTCCAATCCGAACGGACAAACGAAACTTTACACGGTTGTAGGATATATTTGCGAAACAGATACTTTTGCCTACGACCGGCCAATCTCTGAAACAAAAGAAGGCGATGTTCTTGCAATCTACAATGCAGGTGCATACGGATTCAGTATGAGTAATCAGTACAATTCGAGGCTTCGTCCTGCTGAAGTTTTAGTCAGAAACAACGAAGGCTATTTGATTCGAAGAAGAGAAACTTTGGAAGATCTGATCCAAACCGAAGTTGATTTTATTCCGGAAACTGTTTTAATGACGAGTGAAAAATGACGAGTTATAATTAATTAGTAATTTGTCACTCGTAATTTGTAATCAGAGTAAGCCCATGGGCGTTTTCTGGCCTTTTCTGCCATCACATTTGCGGGAGTTTTTAGCTGTTCCGCACGCGGCAAGTACTGCGAGGATAATCAGAATGCCAATTGCCGGGAGAATGTACTGTTTCATGATTTCTGGAGTTTAAGTAAACAACGAACGAAAAAGCTAATTGTTACATACGAGAAGTTATGAGTTACAGGTATCTGGTTATAAATGTCTGTTTGTAACTCGTAATTTATCACTCATAACTGGAATAGACTAGAGCTTGCTTTTCATCGTCCAGCCCAGAAGCATTGCCCGTTCTTTTGCCAGATTCGCTTTTTCGCCCTGGAATAAACTGTCAACTGTTTCAGAGAATAATTTCACCCATGTATCAAATAATTCAGTAGTCAGCGCCATTTTTGCATGTGTTTCGGTCATGTTTGTTTTATAACCTTCTTCGTCCAGTAAAATGAAACTCCAGAAATGGACCAAGCGCGGCATGTGGTGTTCAAAATTCAGGTTAATGAAAAATGGTTTGAGCTGCTCATCTTTCAACACTTCTGTGTAAAATGTATTTACGAGTAGTTCGATATCAGCTTTTTTTTCAATATCAGCCATTGCACAATTTTCCAGCAAATATAAGCCTTGTAGATAGTTTTGACCGGAAGCACCCAAAAGAATTTCAGTTTTTTTTCAATTTACGTGTTTACCTCTTTGTAAAAAGAACATTTGCTTATGAAAACGGAGTTTTGTTGGTTGCTCCCGTTTGCTAATAGAGTTTTTGAAATTATTAAGATACACCACACCCACCTAAAAAAATCACAGGCGCCAGTATTTCACTGGTGCCTTTATCGGGATTGAAAGTTCCGATTATTTAAACCAGCCGGAATACATCACATAATTATTGGCAATACGCTGAACTTCTCCTTTGAATAATTCAGGAGATAAAGTCTTTACTTTTTTGGCAGGAACTCCGGCATAAACACTCCATGATTCAACATGGGTGTTTTCCAGTAAAACAGCTCCGGCAGCAATAATGCAATTTGATTCGATGTAGCAATTATCCATTACAATTGCTCCCATCCCGATCAGAACATTGTCTTCAACAGTACAGCCGTGAACCAAAGCGTTGTGCCCGATAGAAACGTTGTTTCCCAAAGTTGTTTTGGTTCCGGGCTGACCGGCTTCAGGATTTGAATAAGTACAGTGAATTACGGCACCGTCCTGAACATTGACCTGGTTTCCCATACGGATTGAATTCACGTCGCCGCGAACCACAGCATTGAACCAAACAGAACAGCGATCTCCCATGATTACGTCTCCAACAACAGTTGCGTTTTCAGCCAGATACACGTCGTCTCCGAATTGTGGTTCTTTACCACGACAAGATTTAATAAGCGCCATAAAATAAATGTTTCAACGAAGATAGTGATAGACGCATTAGAAATTCCAGAACTATAAATGTTAAAGCACGAAAATTCTAATTGTCTAAACAGGATATTCAGACATCCTGAGCCATAAACTTTGGGAATTCACCATTTGTAGTAAGAAAAGAGTCTGATTATAGTAAAAGGTGGCTGAGTCCGCTGCGGCGGATAGTCACCACACCCATTTCTTATCAAGCGCCATCCGTATAGCTTCAACTTTGGAATTTACGTGCAGCTTTTCATAGATATTGGTCATGTGTTTTCGCACTGTATGCGGACTAATGAAAAGTTCATCAGCGATTACTGTGTAACTGTTTCCTTTCGCCAGTCCATTCATAATGTCCATTTCTCTTGCGCTCAAAGGAGACTTGGTTTCTTCTGCAGCGGCAGCTGTGCCCTGAATGAATTGGAATGCTTTCCGGGCAATACTGGGTGACATAGGTGCGCCGCCAAAAATCATTACATCGTCTATAGCTTTGTGCAAATCTGTTATGGAATCATCTTTGAGTAAATAGCCACTCGCTCCGGCGCAAATTGCGTTAAATACGCGCTCTGCATCATCAAAAATGGTGATCATAACGAAATGAATATTCGGGTAAAGAATCTTAGCGCGCTTTACAGTTTCAATTCCATCCAGTTCAGGCATATCAATATCCATCAAAACCAGGTCTGGAAGGACGCCGTCCATTTTAGAAATAGATTCTAAAAACTCTGTTCCACTATAAGAAACCAAAACGATATCAATACCTGATTTCGCCAACAGTTTTTCTTTGATTATCTGAATATTGAATGGCTTGTCGTCAACAAGTGCATTTCTGAAACTTTCCATTTTACGAATATCGCTGTTTTCTATCGTTTCGCCAATTACGCATTTGGGTTATTTTTTCCAAATGAGAGTAACACGGGTTCCTTCGTTTTTCTTCCCTGAAAACGAAATAGTGCCGTTTATTTTCGAAGCACGCTCTTTCATGCTTACCATGCCATAATGAAAGGGTTTAATCTCGGTTTCAATCAGACCAATTCCGTTATCCTGGATGATCAACCGGAAATTTTTGTCGTCTTCTTTTAATTCAATATAAACCTTTGTTGCTGCGGCGTGTTTCACAATATTGTGAACTGCTTCCTGGAAAATGCGCATCACATTCATAGTTGTTTGCGGTGCCAGGATCAAAGAAGAGGAAAGATGGTCGTAGTATCCTGTTGAAATTTCCGGATTGTTTTCCAGTGCTTTAAGAAACACGTTTTCCATGCGCTGCGACAAATGATTGATCGTTATTTCTTCTACCCGCAATGTCCAAACCGTATCACGTAAAGAACTCATGGCTGTTTGGCTCATTTCGTAAGTTCTGTTGATTCTTTGGTTTGATTGATCCGTGTGCCGCATGAGTTCAAGGTTGTTTACAACGTAACTGAGCTGCGAACCAACGTGGTCGTGTAAATCATACGATATCCTTCTTCGTTCTTCCATTGTTGCATCAAAAATGGCTTTTTGTCCTTCCAGTTCCTCCTGAAGATTCGTTTTGCGGAAAATGAAGAAAATCAATAATCCTGCAAGAATGATTACGATTAAACCACATGCCCAAAGCAGGTTTTCTCTTTCGCGTTTTTGTTTTTCAGACTTTATTCGGAAAGCGGCCAGTTGCTGCTGCTCTTTTAATCTGAATTTTTGATGAGTAAACAAAAGGTTGGTATTCATTGTTTCTGAATAATAGCTGGTGTGATAATCCAGGTATTCCTTCATAATCCGCTCACCGGTTTTGATTTCGTTTCGTCTCAGATAACATAGTGCCAGGTCAAGACAAACTTTATACCCCAATTCGTTTGATTCTAATTCTGAAAGTTTATCGTAAGCTTCTTTAAGTAATTCGAAGCTCTTGTTTTCACGACCTGTGTACTTATAGCAACGTGCTAAATTGTACAATCCGCTTACTTCAGAATTCGTGTTTCCGAGAGACTTTGCCGAGTCAATTGCTTCATGAAAAAGCGGAATTGCCAGATCATATTTCTTTTGAATACGATAGATCAGTGCCAAATTGGCAAGCGATTTACACAATCCGTATTGATTGTTCGTTTTTCGATATCCGCTAACTGCTTTTTGAATATGAAAAATGGCCGAATCGTATTTCCGGATTTTGTCGTAATTCAGACCAATATTTGCGTATATGTCGTATATCAGGTAATCTTCGCTAGCATTTTTATAATGTTTGAGCGCTTTCTCATACCAGTAACGCGAAGCATGGTACTGAAAAAGCTCATCGTAAATTAAACCGATATTGTTGGTGACAGAGCCTAGCAGCGTTTGGTCGTTTAATGTCTTGAAAACAGTATATGCACGGTGAAAATAGTTTAATGCAGATTGAAATTCACTGACTTTATAATAGATAAGGCCCAAATTATTCAGGTTGGAACCAATTCCTCTTGTGTCGTTTGTTTTGTAGGATAACTGAAGCGATTTTTTATAGTATTTAATTGCCAGTTTGTTCTTTGCAGTAACATCGTAAATAATTCCGAAACGAATTAAAGCACGCACTTCACCACGTTTGAATTTAATTTCCCGTGAAGCTTTCAGTGATTTCTCAGCAACAATTAATGCTTTTTCCGGATTAGAGTAGGCTAATTCTAACGCTTCGTCGTTCCATTTAACAATGGTAATTGTATCAACAGAGGCAACAAGCTGACAAGAAACTGCGAATGAAAAGAATAGGAGGAGAATTCGCAGGTTCATTGATCAAGTATGGAGTGATTTGCAGAAACACTCCGGCAAACGGCACTAGTTAAAAATGTTAGTAGAGACATGAAGCAAATGTATGTCCTGCATACATCATCCGCTATAATGCATTTGCTGTATAATTGCGCAATGAATGACTATTTCCAGTCGAGCATCTCTAGTTTTGCCTGATTTTTCTGATTGTATTTCAATTGAATGGAACGAATGATGATTTCCATAGAACTCCATTTGGAATGACGAAAAGCACTCACCGCAATAATTGATCTGCCCGGATGGTTTCCATTGCTGTCTTCAATGGTTTTTAAGGCATTCTGAGCGGGAATGTAATGCTCGTAACGTTTCGGAATAAGCGTGTAACCACCCTGCTGATCTACCATGCGCATGAGTAAATCCATATTTCCGCCCTGGTAGTTCCAGTGATTGTTTTCATCTTCATTGATAGAACAAAACTGCATCATCTGTGTGCGCAAACAATTTCCTTTATTCAACAACCAGGGCTGCAGGTTTTGGAGTTCATCAACCAATAAGTGTTCTCCCTTGGTTTCAGGAGCGTAAGCTAAAATTTCTTCGGTAAATAAAGGAACAACACGCAGGTTTGTTGAATCTACCGGGCCGGCAAGAATTGCCAGATCAATTTTCCGTTGATCCAAGGCATCGAGTAATTCTTCTGTTTTTAATTCTTCTACAAATACCTGGGTGGTAGGAAGCGAGTTCTTCCATTCGCCAAACGAATCGAGCAGGAGATATGCCGCTACTGTTGGAATGACTCCAATGCGTAACCTTTCGGAGTAAGTACCCGAAAATGTTTCTTTCAAACGTGTTATTTCTCCGAATTCGCCCTGGATTTGCCGAAGCAGCGGAATCAGGTCCTTCCCGAAATCAGTTAACTCCCAACTAGTCCCGTCTCTGTAAAAAACCGGGTGACCAAGTAATTCTTCCGCTTTTTTTAATTGCATTGAAAGTGTGGGCTGAGTAACAAAGCAGTTCTCGGCGGCCTTACTGATAGAACGGGTTTCAACTACTGAAAGAATGTATGCTATTTGCTGCGGACTAATCATATAGATAATATCGAATGAATTATAAAAATAATCAATATTATTTATGATTAGATGTAGTGTATCTTTGGTTCATCAAAAAAGGAATTATTATGAAAATGGAAACCGCATATACAGCAGAATTGAATCGTTTACTGGCAACTTACCAGGTGCATTATCAGAACCTGCGTGCGATTCATTGGAATATTAAAGGCGCAAATTTCTTTGAACTTCATTTGAAATACGAAGAATTATACACCCGTGCCCAGATAATCATTGACGAGCTGGCAGAACGTATTCTGACTTTGGGAACAACTCCATTGCATCGTTTTGAAGATTATTTGAAGCATAGTTCTTTGAAAGAAAATAAAACCATTCACGACGGAAAAGAAGGAATGGAATACATTTTTTCGGCACAGGAAGTTTTGTTGAAACTGGAAAGAGAAATTCTGGCTGCTGCAAGCGACAACGCCGATGAAGGAACGAGCGCTTTGATGAGCGATCTGGTTCGTGAAAAAGAAAAAACAAATTGGATGTTTGCGGCCTGGCTCGATAAATAATTCAAAAAGAAGAAAGTAAAAGTCAAAATTAGAATGACGATGTGGTGAGCCTGCCGAAATGGGGATTAACGCTTACGCCGAAGCTTCAGCATAGGTGCTAAGGGGGAGGATTGAGAAAGTAATCTCCTGAAGCAATTTTAAATAGCAATTAACTAAAAACAAAATAAACATGAGTGTAGTAGGAAAAAAATTCCCTTCAGTTGCGGTAAACGCTATTGATGAAATGGGAGATACGTTTCAAATTGATGTGTTAAGACATGCAATTGATCACAAGAAAAAAGTGCTTTTGTTCTGGTACCCGAAAGATTTTACTTTCGTTTGTCCGACAGAAATTCATGCTTTCCAGGAAGCATCTGCTGAATTCGCAAAAAGAAACACAATTATTATTGGTGCTTCGTGTGATACCGCAGAGGTTCACTTTGCATGGTTGAATACAGCAAAAGACAACGGTGGAATTGAAGGAGTGAAGTTCCCGTTATTGGCAGATTCAACACGTCGTTTGGCCGAAGAATTAGATATTCTGGATTTCGATCCGTATGATGAGGATTCAACAGGTGACAATGTTCCTTACCGTGCAACTTATTTGATCGACGAGGAAGGAACGGTATTCCATGAATCAATCAATCACATGCCGGTTGGGCGTAATGTTCAGGAATATATCCGTTTGGTTGATGCGTACACACACGTTCAGACTCACGGTGAAGTTTGTCCTGCCAACTGGGAAGAAGGAAAAGATGCAATGAAAGCAGACCGTAACAGTACAGCTGAATATTTAAGCAATCACTAAAAACAAATTATCATGTTTACAGAATTAACAGAAGATACGCTTGAGCAGTTATTGAGTTCCAATCCGAAAGTGATGGTTCAATACGGAGCATCATGGTGCGGTAACTGTAAGATCACGAAACCGAAATTCAAACGAATGGCTGAAGAAAATCCGTCGATTGAGTTTTATTATGTGGATGCGGAGAAATTTCCGAATTCGCGCCAGTTCGCAGATGTATCCAATTTGCCAACGTTCGCTGGTTTTGTAAACGGAACTTTAGTGAAACAGGCTCAGGGAAACAAAGTAGAAATCATTCAGGAAATAAAAGATGCGGTTACCGGTAATTAAACACATGGTTGCTTTCATGGAGGTAAATGATGAAGATTATTTACACGAAACAATGGAAGTATTGGAGCATCTGATTGATGCTCCGGGATTAAAAGACGAAGAATTAGATGTAATCGGGGAAATGCTTTCAAATTTCTCAGGTGCCATTGAAGTTCACCGTGCCATTAAGGCTGGAAAACCACAGAAAGAAGCCTTGAACGAATTCATGAAACGGGTTACCGGGTCAATTGATAAGTAGCCAAAGCACAGCTTGGCAGAGGAAAAGCTAAGAGAGAAAAAGAGGAAGGTTTTAAATGATCTTCCTCTTTTTAATTTCCTCTCTTCCTCTTTCTGCTTTTCCTCTTTTAAGAAACTGAGTCCACCGCGGCGGAAAGTTTTGTTACTTTTGACCCAACGTAATGACTACACTTTGAAAAAGACAAACCCTTCCGCAAAACCAGTTCCTGTTGAATTAGCAATTGATCCGACTCAAAAGATCCTTAAGCGGTTAATCTGGCTTATCGGTATTGTATCTGCTTTTGTGTATGTAAATACGATCAAACACGGATTTGTACTGGATGATCTTGCTGTCATTGAGCAAAATAAATTCGTTACGAGTGGAATTGCCGGGATTCCCAAAATACTCAGCACCTTTTACTGGGAAGGCTATTGGGAAGCAAACGCCGGATTATACCGTCCGCTTTCTCTCATTATGTTTGCAATTGAATGGTCCATTTCTCCTAATAACCCGGCTATTCACCATTTCGTTAATGTTGTGTTGTTCTGCCTGACGAATATTCTGCTTTTCAAACTATTGCGTAAGATTTTTAGTGAACTCCCGCTCTGGATTCCATTCATTATTACGCTTTTATTTGCTGTGCATCCTATTCACACAGAGGTTGTCGCAAACATCAAAAGCCGCGATGAGATTTTGTGCTTCTTACTCTTTGTTTTAACTTTCCTTCAGATACTGAAAGAGAAAAAAACGCTCAAATCGACGCTTTTATTGGCGTTCACATTTTTTCTTTGCTTGCTTTCAAAAGAAGCAGGAGTTCTGTTTGTTCCCATTATCGGGCTGTATTTCTTACTGATCCGGAAAGAATCTGTTAAATCGGCTTTGGTGAAAGTAATGCCTTTGATTGCAGTAAGTTTTGTTTGGCTTGCAATTCATCAAACAGTTATTCACTCTGCGAAAACGCCGCCTATTACTTATACGTATCATGATAATTCATTGGTAGCATGCGAAGGTTCAAGCCAGGCTGCAACCGGAATTACGATCCTGGGAAAATATATTGAGAAATCGGTATTTCCGGTTAACCTGAATTACGATTATTCCTACAGTGAAATTGAATGCAGTACGTTTTCTTCCGTTTCAGTGATTGTGACCATTTTGGTAGTAATTGCACTACTGTTTGTTGGATTTGTTTTCAGAAAAAAGAACCCTTTCCTGCTTTTTGGTGCGTTGTTTTTCCTGATCGGGATTTCACTTGTCACCAATATCTTTTTCCTGATCGGTGCAACTTTCGCCGAGCGATTGCTTTACACACCTGTTTTGGGAATTATTATTTTGGTTGTAATGGGAATCTATCAATTACTGAAAGAGGCTCAGCAACGTGCGTTTTTGAATCCTGCCGCTCTGGTTTTACTTGCAATTTCAGTGGTCTTTATTGGCGCAACCGTGAAACGAAACCAGGACTGGGAGTCGAACCAATCGCTTTTTGCATCCGGTGCTCACACGAAAACAAAAAGTTCACGCATCTATTCCAATCATGCAATTATGCTGATGAACACTGAAACTACGGATTCGGTTCAGAAACAGAAATTCACCTATGAAGCAATCGATTATTTTGACAGGGCAATAAAGATTGATACCGGAAATGTTGATGCAGAAATTAACATTGCGGTTTGTTATTATCGAACCAATCAGTTTCATAAATCGGTTCAGTATTCTGAGATGGCTTTGGCTAAAAACCCGAACAACACCTTTCTTTATGTGAACCTGGCAGATGCCTATTACAAATTGAATGACAAAGACAAGGCTGAAGAGAATTACCAAAAAGGACTTTCATCAGATGGAGTGATAGCCGGAACTTTTGAACGACTGGGAATGATCTATTTCGAACGTAAGCAATACGATAAGGCCATTGTTGTTTTCAAAAAAGGAGTCAAACAATTTCCCGATTTCGAGAATTTGAAGATGAACTTAGGGAACTGTTATGGGATTCAGGGGAAATTTGCAGAAGCCATTCCTGTTTTTGAGGAAGTTTACCGTAAGAATCCGGCTAACAAGAATGCACTTAATTTGTTGATTATGTCCTATGCAAAATCCGGTAATACAGAAAAAGCACAGGAGTATCAGAAGTTGCTGGCGAATTAATTACTAAGCCAACTGGACATACTATTGAAAGCAGAGGTATATTCACGCCAATCTACTGCATCTTTTCGTAAATCGGTGTTCTGATAACTTAGCCGAAATTCAATCAAAATGAAAATATTCTATTCCGTTTTCGCCCATTAATGCTTTTTTGTCTCCAAGTGTGACTTCATAAAGCAGGAAAGACCAGTGAGAATTCACTCGTAAACGTTTGTAAAATTTGATTGCGTCATATTCTGGTTCAACAGTTTTATAATCCGTAAAAAAAAGTTTCATGCCCACTTTATTACCGGAATAAAGCAAAACCTGTTTATTGTTATTCTGAGTTTCAATTTTATCATAGACAATAGGCAGAATCAGAATTCCGTGATTATCGTAGACGCCAATTTTACCATTTTCGCGAATAACTCTGAATTCTTTGAAATCAGCAAGCGTTTTACCCGGAAATTGGATCAAACCGATCAGGCAAGCTGCCGAATCAATCATCTTAGATTTGAGATCATAGGCTTTTCCATGTATATCATAATAATCGCGTTCGACTCCTGCAACTCCGTAACCCAGATTCATCTCCCTGGAAGATAAAAGCTTTTTTTTCTGCTGCGGGGTAAGCAGGATTTGCTTGCCGTTAACCAGCTTGGTAATGCTGCCATTGAGGTGTTTAAAGAACCAGGCACCTGACAAATAAAACACCTCATCACTTACTTGCGGATCTGTAGTGTAAAAAATGGAATCAATATCGGTTTTGGTGAGTTTATTGGTCAAACGGTC
>CBFGMW010000011.1:0-15508 GCA_965649925.1 uncultured Fluviicola sp. | reverse complement strand
CACCACCTCCGTGAGGAATTGCAAATGTTTTGTGTAAGTTCAGGTGACAAACGTCGGCCCCAATGTTTCCCGGATTTGTTAATCCAACTTGTGCGTTCATATTCGCACCGTCCATATAAACCTGGCCGCCGTTTTCGTGGATGATCGCTGTAATTTCGCGGATCCCTTCTTCGTAAACTCCATGAGTAGACGGGTAGGTTACCATCAAACCGGCCAATTCGTTCCCGATTTGGTTAGCCACAGCTTTTAATTCTTCTATGTTGATGTTTCCGTTTTCGTCGCAACCAGTAACAACTACTTCCATTCCTGCCATAACTGCAGAAGCCGGGTTTGTTCCGTGTGCCGATGAAGGAATGATCATTTTTTTGCGTTGTTTGTCGCCACGGCTTTCATGGTATGCTTTGATCACCATCAAACCTGCATATTCACCCTGTGCACCTGAATTTGGTTGCAAAGACATAGCTGCAAATCCTGTTGATTCACACAAATCTTTTTCCAATTCACGGAACATCGCGTGATAACCTGCTGCCTGTTCAATCGGGGCAAACGGGTGCATATTCGCAAACTGAGGATTCGTAATCGGAATTAACTCAGAAGCCGCGTTTAATTTCATGGTACAAGATCCCAATGGAATCATGGAGTGAACCAATGAAAGATCTTTATTCTCCAAACGCTTCAAATAACGCATCATTTTAGATTCCGAATGATACGAGTTGAATGTTGCGTGAGTGAAAACTGCGTCTGAACGTAAAACTGCATTTGCGATTGCCGTTGAAGAAGCAGTCGAAGCATTTCGGTTATCGAGCGGAGTCGAGATACCGAAGATAGATAAGATCGCTGCAACATCATCCATTGTATGTGGTTCGCCAAAGCTGATTGTCAATTCGGAAGAATTGATGATTCTAAAGTTCATTTCTTTCGCCTCGGCAGCTGCTTTGATTTTCGCTGTATCAACTCCTTTTACCCAAATGGTATCGAAGAATGAATCTGAACCAACTTCAATTCCTGCTGCTTTCAATCCGTTTGCTGTTGCAGAAGCCAAACCATTTACATGGTTCGCAATTTCCTTCATTCCATCCGGACCGTGGTAAACAGCGTACATAGAAGCCATAACGGCTAACAATGCCTGTGCTGTACAAATATTGGATGTTGCTTTATCTCTTTTAATGTGCTGCTCGCGTGTTTGCAGAGCCATTCGTAAAGCCATGTTGTCGTCTGCATCTTTCGATACACCGATAATACGGCCTGGAATCGTGCGTTTGTAATCTTCTTTTGTTGCGAAAAATGCCGCGTGAGGTCCGCCGTAGCCCATTGGAACCCCGAAACGCTGTGAAGAACCGAAAACCACATCAGCTCCAAGCGAACCCGGCGATTTCAACACAACCAATGACAAAATATCCGCAGCAACTGCTGTTTTCAATCCGTTATTGCGTCCGATAAATCCGGCGACATCTGTAATGTTTCCGTAAACATCCGGATATTGAATAATCGCTCCGAAATAAGTGCCGTCATTTGTGAAAGTTGTCTCATCACCCTCTACCAATTCAATTCCTAAATTGATTGCTCTACCAAGAACAACGTCCTTTGTTTGAGGAAATGCATTCACGGAAATGAAAAATTTATTTACACCATCTTTTACCTCCTGGCGTGAACGTGAATTCCAAAACATGATCATTGCTTCAGAAGCAGCAGTTCCTTCATCCAATAAGGAAGCGTTTGCAATTTCCATTCCTGACAATTCCAAAACCATGGTCTGGAAATTTAATAAAGCCTCTAAACGACCCTGAGAAATTTCAGCCTGGTAAGGAGTATATGCTGTGTACCATCCCGGATTCTCCAGAACGTTACGTAAAATCACAGAAGGAACAATAGTTTCGTTGTATCCTAAACCAATAAACGACTTGAAAACTTTGTTCTGTGCACCCAACGCAGTAATGTGCTGCAAGTACTCCTGCTCACTTAACGCGTTATCGATTTTTAACTCTCCGTTTAAACGAATGTGAGAAGGGATGGTTTTGTCGACTAATTCAGCTACCGATTTAACACCAATTGTAGCAAGCATTTCAGCTTTTTCAGCTGCGTTTGGCCCGATATGACGGGATGAAAATGCACTCATGTTTTTCCTCTAAAATTGAGGTGCAAATATACGAAATTTGATTGATTGTATGATGGGTAGAAGTGAAGGTAATTACCTTCTTGTACACAATTATCTTCCGAATCTTGAACTCTTGTTTCGAATGATTTTCTAATTTCGCGTCAAAAACGAATACACCTAAATGAAATCCGCAGCTATTTTTATCTTATCAGCGCTCATGTTGAGTATTTCCATAGTTTCCTGCAGCGTTGAGAAACGACTCTATAATAAAGGGTATTCCGTTGAATGGAAGCGTGAAATAAAAGGTGATTCAAAGAACATAGAAGTTCTGAACTCTGAAATTTCTGAACCCGAAAATGATCTCGCAACTATTGAATCTGATCTTGCAGTGGAAACGGAACAACCCTTAACAATTGAAGCCAACGAAGAACCTGTTTGCGACACGTTAAAGTTGAAAAACGGTGAGACAAAATTAGGAATTGTTCAGGAAATCGGAATTTCTGAGATAAAATACAAGAATTGTGACGGTTCGGGACCACTTTATGTTGTAGAGAAATCATCCGTTAAAAGTATCCGGTATTCGAGCGGAAAAGAAGAACTTATCCAGACAGCCGCTCCTGCAGCAGAAGTAAAACAAGACACACGAAAGGTGGAAGGATTCGGAATTGCCGGATTTGTAGCAAGTATTATCGGACTTTTTATCGCCGGTATACCCTTAGGAATTGTAGCAATTGTTTTCGGAATTGTTAGCATAGGAAGATCAGTTAGTCATCCGAGCAAATACAAGGCAAAAGCCTTTGGAGTAATTTCGTTGATCTTAGGACTGGTTGTTTTGATAGCGACACTTATAATAGTGTTATAAGTACCGTGCTTCAATTCCTTTTGAGCGAAACTCGGCGACCATTTTTTGATCTCTGTCGTATAACAAAATAGCCTCTTTCAGATTCGGAACCAGTTTCAGGTCCTCCGTAGATGTGATATTGAATTCGTCTCCTTCGCCATCCCAAAACGGGGTAACCTGGTGATAAGCTGTGTGGTAATTTTGGTCAATGATATCTACTTGAGCCAATAATTCAGCAGGAATTTCCAGATCTCTAAAGTATTTTTTAACTCCCGGTAAGGCTTTCGAAGGATGTTTTTCCCGGTCAATTTTCAGCCACTTTTCTCTTCCGGCAAATTCCTTCACGTCAAACACCGGCAGAAGGATTTTCTTCCGGTACATCAACTGGTCTATAACAGCCAGTTTGAAGTTGAGGTCTTTGAACTTGGTCATTAAGAATTACATTAATTACAACTCGCTTTACGTTCAAGCATTTCAGACCCGCTCATTTTCTGAAACTCGGCGCATTTTTTCGACTTTTCTTTCCGAAGACGTTTAATTTCTGCAATTTCGGTTTCCGAAGGAGTATGAGTAAGTGCCTTGCTGCTTTTTTTGTTCAGCTGATCACCAATTTCAATACATTCGCAAATGGTGTCTTTTTCACTACAGCTTGTTAATGTTATTCCGGTCAACAGAAAAAGAAACGCAGAAAATAGAAGTACTTTCACTCCTGATATTTGAGAGATATTCATAGTAAACAAAAATAACTTATGCTTTCGAAACTACCCAAGGTTGGTACAACAATATTCTCTACCATGTCGAAATTGGCACTGGACCACAATGCAATTAACCTTTCACAAGGGTTTCCGAATTTTCCGGTTGATGAAAAATTGGTGCATTTATTAGAGAAAAATGCTTCCGATTCATTTCATCAATACGCCCCAATGGCCGGTTTGCCTGTTTTGCTGGAGGGAATATCGGAAATGATCGAAAAGGTTTACAAACGAAAAGTAGATCCGTCTTCTGAACTTTTGGTAACGGCAGGTGCTACACAAGGAATTTTTACTGCCATTCAGGCGCTGGTGCATATTGGTGAAGAAGTAATCGTTATTGATCCGGCATACGATTGTTATGATCCGGCAATTGTTTTAGCAGGAGGAAAACCGGTACATGTCCCGATGCGGGAAGATTTTACAATCGATTGGCACGAATTAAGAGAAATTGTTTCTCAAAAAACCCGCATGCTGATCATTAATAATCCGCACAACCCGAGCGGGAAAATGCTGAATGCGGAAGATTTCAGATCATTGGTAAATCTCATGGACGATTACCCGAATCTGATCTTGCTTTCCGATGAGGTGTATGAGTTTATTACCTTCGATGAGCCGCATCGCTCAGCACATGATCATGAAATCCTCAGAAAGCAATCTATTGTTGTTTCTTCTTTCGGGAAAACATTTCACATCACGGGATGGAAAACCGGTTATATGGTGGCTCCTGAACCGTTGATGAAAGAAATAAAAAAGACGCATCAGTACCTCGTTTTTTCAGTGAACAGCGTGGCACAAAAAACATTGGCCGATTACATTAAAGAAGTAGATGTAACACAGCTATCGAATTTTTATCGCGATAAGCGAAACCTGTTTCAGCAATTGATGCAGGAAAGTAAATTTGAATTACTGCCATGCGAAGGCACCTATTTCCAAACTGCCCGTTTCGATAATATCTCTGGTTTGTCGGATGTACAGTTCTGCGAATGGTTGGTAAAAGATATAGGAGTTGCAGCAATTCCGCTTTCTCCGTTCTTCGACGACCAACGTGATTATCATACAGTACGTTTTTGTTTTGCGAAAACAGATGAAACATTAATCCAGGCAACAGATCGGTTATGCAAGATTTGAGAATTACACTGGTTCAGGCCAACCAGGTTTGGGAGGACAAAAAAGCCAATTTCTGGAATTACGAAAAACTGCTTCTTGAAATGGAAGAAACAGATCTGATCATTCTGCCTGAAATGTTCCAGACAGGTTTTACGATGAATACTGCCGACATGGCTGAAACCATGGATGGAAAAAGCATATCCTGGTTGAAAGAAATTGCCAAAAAGCATCACACAGCAATATATACTTCCCTGATAATTTCTGATAACGGGAACTATTTCAATCGTGGAGTTTTTGTAAAACCAACCGGAGAATTAGCGTGTTATGATAAGAAACACCGTTTTGCTATGGCCGGTGAAGATTTGAATTTCGCTGCCGGAGATCGGGAGCAAATTGTTGAATACCTCGAATGGAAGATAAATCTCCAGGTGTGTTACGACCTTCGCTTCCCTGAAAGCTGCAGAAACAGTGAAGAAAACGGGAAAGCCCGCTATGACTTACTGTTGTATGTGGCCAACTGGCCCGACCGGAGAATTGCACACTGGAACGCATTATTACCGGCACGTGCAATTGAAAATCAATGTTATGTTGCCGGAGTTAATCGTGTTGGAACAGATGCAACAGGCCTTGTTTATTCCGGAGAGAGCGCTGTATATAACGAATTGGGGGACCGGATTTCCAACCTTGAACCAAATAATGAATCAATTGAAAAAATAATTCTGTCCCATGAGTTGTTGATGAAAACACGTGAAAGACTGCCGTTTTTAAAAGATTCCAAACAGATCAGTTAAAACCGTTAAACCTACACTTTAATCAATTTTATTTGGAATAAGAACTATTTGCAATTATTTTTAACGCACAATAAATTTTAGTAACTATGAAAAAACACATTACCCTTTTGTCAGGATTGTTGGTTGTTTCTTGCGCCTTTGGCCAGGTAAAGCCGAATATTCCTGTACAATCTGCTAAAAAACTGAACACCCTAAGAACCGATAAAATGGTTGCTTCGAATTCAGTTTCTGATGAAAAAGCTGAAGGAGACATTTTATGGTCTAATAACTTCACAAACGCAACAAACTGGGTTCCTTCTGCGGTTAACGGTTCAACAGGAACTGATTTCGGTTGGCAAATCGGAACTGCACCGAACCAGATTACAACATGGGCTTTCGGTACAAACACTGGTAACTTTACCGGTGGTGGTGCTTATGCCGGATGTGAGAACGGAAACCCGAACACACCAACACATGACACTGATGCAGAATGGATCCTGACTTTCGATTCAATTTTTGACTTTTCAGGACAAACAGATTTATTATTCCAATTCCAGGAATACGGAGCTTTGTTTACAGAAGTTCACGCTGTAGAAGTATCTCTTAACGGAGGATCAACCTGGTTTGAAATCGGTAACGATGCCGACCTTGGAATGGTTACATCAGGTGGAGGTACGGCTTTCGCTAACCCTACAAATCGTTCATACAGTGTAAATGCCGCTGTTGGTGCATTATCAAACAACATGAAATTCCGTTTCCGTTGTTACTGGCCTTCTTCTAATGGAGCAGGTATTATGTACGGATGGTTCGTTGATAACGTGAAGTTAGTTGCAGGATATGCTAACGACGTGAAGTTGATGGAAACATATTCTTACACAGGCGCATTGGGTGTACAGTACTCAAAATTCCCTTTATCTCAGGTTTCTGCAACAGCGGTAACTGAGTTTTCAGGAGTTACAAAAAATATCGGTTCTGCAAGCCAGGATGTTGTATTGACAGTAACTGGGCCTAACGCTTACAACGAAGCTGGTGCGCCTTTAACTATTGTTGGTTACGACAGCGATTCAGTTTTTGTACCTGCAGCTAACGGATATGTAATTCCAGCTACTGTTGGAACAGGAACATTGACATACACTTTGTCATCTCAAAATACATTGTCGAACACAACAGATGATGTTAAAACAAGAGCATTCGAAGTAACGAATTCCGTTATGGCAATTGATGCTTACACAAATGCGGCTTCAATTATCAGCTCATTCACGGGTTGGGCATCAGGTTCAGGTGACCCTGCAATTGGTACATTTATCGAAGTATTCAACGAAGATGAAGCCGGTGCAATTAACATCGGTATTGCAAATATTGGTAGTACACAACAAGCTCCTTACCTTGATCGCTCTTTCTTCGGTCAATTACACAAATACAATGCGAACACAGATGAGTACGAATTCTTCGCACAAACTGAACCGCATGAATTGATTGCAAACGACTTCGGAAAAATTGTTCCTACGTATTTCAATACTCCGGTTACACTTACTCCGGGTGAGTACTTATTGACTGCAGGTATGTACGAAGATGCTGAAGTTCCAATCGCTATGTCAGGATTTGTTCCTCAAGGACAGGTTGCCGGATTCAACGGAGCAACTTTGAGTGGTTTGGCTGGGAACGAAGCTTACATCTCTCAGGTTGAAGCTCCTGTTGTACGTTTGGACTTCAAAGATTACACAGCTGTTAACGAAATCGAAGCGTTGTCAAACGTTAGCGTATTTCCTAACCCGTTCAATAACGAAACAACGATTTCTTTCAACTTGAAAAACAACGCTGAAGTTTCTTTGATCGTTACTGATATGACAGGTCGTACAGTTTACACTGTTGCTTCTGAAAACATGACTGCTGGTGAGCAAGTTATCGCTATCGATGGTTCTGCTTTCAAAGCTGGTATCTACAATTACACATTATCTGTTGATGGTAAAACTACCACTAACCGTATCGTGAAAAAATAATTAGCTCTTAGCTAAACGGGAACCCCGACTTCGTAAAAGCGAACGTCGGGGTTTTCTTTTTTACCCTTACTTTTATCCCAATGGAAGAATGGGGTTTGGCAGGATGTTTCCTGATTTGTTTTTTATCGGCTACCATTATTCCCTTTCCGTCTGAAGCCGCAGTTCTTTATTTTCTCCATTCCGGTTATGAACCCCTGATCATCTTGTTTGTTGCTTCCCTGGGGAATACACTTGGCGGGTTAACCAATTACACACTGGGTTATTTCGGAAGGAAACTTCTCAAGCAAAAAGAACGACAGAAAGGTGAGAACTGGATTAACCGGTTCGGAATCTGGAGCGCATTATTCTCCTGGCTGCCATTTATTGGCGACCCGATCCTGATCCTCCTGGGATATTATAAAACTAATTTTTGGAAAGTAGCATTGCTGGCCGCTTTTGGAAAAACGGTACGTTATCTGCTGCTTATTTACGGGTTTGCAGCGCCAGGGTAAGTGCCATTTTACGGGCTTTCTGATCCACGGCAACAAAATCCTCGTATGTTGGGGCCAGAATAAAAGAAGCTTCATTCATAACCGTTTCATTCATCCTTGAAATATCTGAAAACGAAATACGACCTTCTAAAAATTCCTGAACCGCAATCTCGTTGGCAGCATTCAATGCACAAGCTGTTGAGCCGCCTTTCTCCAAAGCCTCATAAGCCAATCCTAAATTTCGGAAAACCTTTTTGTCGGGGGCTTCAAACGTAAGTTGCGGATAATCCATGAAATTGAAACGCGGGAAATCTGTTGGTAAACGGTGCGGATAAGTCAAAGCAAATTGAATCGGAAGTTTCATATCAGGAAGTCCCATTTGTGCTTTCATACTTCCGTCGGTAAATTGAACAAGAGAATGCACGATTGATTGCGGGTGAACAATTACATCGATCTGTTCGGCTTTCAGGTTAAACAGCCAGAGAGCTTCTATTACTTCCAGACCTTTGTTCATCATCGTAGCAGAATCAATAGTGATTTTTGCTCCCATGCTCCAGTTTGGATGTTTTAAAGCTTGTGCCAGAGTAACCTGTTCCAGGTGCTCAGTCGAATATCCTCTGAACGGCCCGCCCGAAGCTGTAAGATATATCTTCTCTATCGGATTGTGGAATTCGCCTACCAAACATTGGAAAATGGCCGAATGTTCTGAGTCTACAGGATAAATATTCACTCCTTTAGCCTTTGCACGTTCTGTAACAAGTGAACCGGCAACAACCAGTGTTTCCTTATTCGCCAAAGCGATATCCTTTCCGGCTTCAATAGCAGCAAGAGTTGGCTTCAACCCGGCATATCCAACCAAAGCAGTTAGTACTACATTTATTTCGTCAAACTCAACTACCTGGCAAAGCGATTCGGTGCCGGCATACACATGTATTCCTTCTTCGAACAAGGCATCTTTTACCAGCTGGTATTTTGTTTCATCACCAATTACAACGGCATTTGGCTGAAATTTCAGAGCTTGCCTGATCAACAAATCGGCATTCGATTGAGCGGTAATTACCTGGAGATCGAAAAGATCCGGATAAGATTCAATTACTTCTAACGCCTGTGTTCCGATAGAACCTGTTGAACCGAGAATGGCAACTCCTTTTTTCTGCATAGTGCAAAAGTACGTGAAAGAACAACTTGTGAGGTTATTGATTTCATTTTGAGATAGTATTTTTCGTAAAATTGTAACACTTTTAGCTCAAATCACTTATTGACCCAAACTATCATCTTATGAGAGCACTTAGTCTGATCATGCTTCTGCCCTTTGCGGCGGCGGCATCACCAAATCACAAACCTATTCCGAAGTTATACCAGGTTGAATCGGCCAGATACCAGATCTTGTATTTTTCCAATAACGCTATTTACTTTTTTACTGCTGAAAACCTGGCTAAAGAAAATAAGGTGAAAACGGTTAGTATGTACGAATTGAATCGTAAGAATGAAAAGAAGATTACGGAAACAAAAACGTACAATCCGGCAGGATCTGTGATTAAACGTGTTTCAGAAAATGTAACTACCAATTATTCGTATATCAATGATACGTTGATTAGCTCCATAGAACGAATTACTAAAAAGGGGAAATATCTTACAACATATACCTACGACGATCAGTTCCGGGTAACAAAATATGTTTCAAGCGAAAATGGAAAACCCATTTATCAATATGACTTCCGGTATTTTAAAGACAAAGAAGTGGCTTCAACAAAATATACCACATTCGGAAAGCAAAATCATGTGTATGAAATGATCACGGAATACGATGATTTATTGAATACTAAAACTGATGCGAGTTACCTGGTAGATGGTGAAGTGCGAAAAACATGGAATTATACCTGCGACGACAAGGGAACTTTGGTGGACACAAAAAAGATAGAACACGTTACCGAATGTAAAAATCGGGAATCCAATCCGGACGGATCTTATTCCGTATTCACCCGAACGGTTGAAAAGGGAAAGAATTACCTGGTGCGGGTAGATTACACCAAAGATTCACTCTATTCGGGGCATTTCAAATATTATAATGATTCTGTTTTGATTGAACGAAGTACGCATGAAAACAATGTAAGTATATATGAGACTTTTTCTGAAAAAGGAAAGCTGAAATATACCAGTAACGTGCGATATGATGAACACAAAAACATTGTTGAGCAAACATATTCTAACGGAAAAGGAAAAATTTATTCTCATTATGTTTCATCCTATAATGGCACGTTGATCCAATCTGTTGTTAGAGATAAAGGAAAAGGAACCTTTTTTGAATATGCGTTTTACTGAAAGAAAAGGAGAATTAAAAAAAAGGTCATTGAGCGCAGTCGAAATGCCTTTTTCAATTTTACCTTTGCAGCATGAAATACCGCGTGTTAACAGACGAAGAGCTTCAGCATCTGGAAGGCGATCTAAAAGCATTTTTGATCATTAACGGAGTAGAGGGAGATACCTGGAAAAAAATGAACGAACAAGAGCCGGAAAAAGCCGTGGCT
Organism: uncultured Fluviicola sp.; assembly: GCA_965649925.1. GTDB lineage: Bacteria > Bacteroidota > Bacteroidia > Flavobacteriales_D > Crocinitomicaceae > Fluviicola. Next base: position 4,945 of record CBFGMW010000011.1, on the reverse strand, counting down.
TTGGTGGAATTGTTCTCAGATAAAGTGCTTGAAACGGTTTATGAAAAGCTAGAATACCTGGAGTTTCGTACCGTTGAATCCTGTATCGTTTTCAAAATGGGTAAAACAGATCAATCGCTTATTTCCATTCAACGGAAAGAGGGTAGTTCGCAGGATCTTTCAACTCCGGAAGGAATTCATAATGCTCTCAGAGACCATTTCTCCGAATTGGAATTGTTTACCAGCAAACGAAATTATACGCAGGAACGCGAAGCTGAAATTCATGCGCTTATTATTCAGGGAAGTGTATTGTCTAGCGCCGAATTTTGGAATGCTCTGGAGGAAATAATAGTATAATGTCAGTTATTCACCCTGTAAACCCTGCGTAACTAGGGGAGATCTTCATAAGCTGATATTAGGATTAGATTGAGATTTCACCGCAGATATCCGATCTTAGAACCGCCGTTGTTTTTTGTTGATCGCCTTTTGCAATTCCTAAAGCATACATCATTTTGGTAATAGCGGCTTCCGTTGTCAGATCGTGACCGGATATAACTCCTGATCTTTCAAAGAACGAAGACGTTTCATATTTCCCCTGTTCAACGCTCCCGGTACTGCATTGTGTAATGTTCAATACAATTCCGCCATCGGCAAGGTACTTACTCAAAATCTGTTGAAATGAAGCATTGGATGAAGCGTTTCCTGAACCGTACGTTTCAAGAACAATTCCTTTTACTTTTTTTGCATCGATGGCAGGTGAAAGTAAATTCCAATCAATTCCCGGAAAGAGTTTAATTAATAGTACTGCCTGATCAAATTCTGTAAAAACAGTGAATTCCTTGTTTGGCTTATGCAATTTATCTGCATAGTTGATGTGAACTCCGGCGACGGCTAATGGTGGAAAATTCGGAGAGCGGAATGCTTCAAAGGCGGAAGCCGAAATTTTACTTGTTCTGTTTCCCCGGTAAAGTGAATATTCAAAATAGATTGCTACTTCCTTGATAATGGCTGAACCATCTTCATGTTTTGCAGCGGCAATCTCAACGGCGGTAATCAGGTTTTCTTTTCCGTCGGTTCGGATGGTTCCTATTGGCAGTTGAGATCCGGTTAATATAATTGGTTTTTCAATTCCCTGCATCATGAAACTCAACGCAGACGCCGTAAACGCCATTGTGTCGGATCCATGAAGAACAACAAAACCGTCATAATTGACGTATTCACTTTGAATAAATTCAGCCAGATGTGCCCAAACCTCCGGATTCATTTCAGAAGAATCTATCGGATTTTCGAAAGCATGAGTTGTAATGGTTACGTTCAGTCTACTCAACTCCGGAATGTGTTTGTATACATCTCCAAAATCAAAAGCGGTTAAAGCACCGGTTGCAGGATCGTTTACCATTCCTATTGTTCCTCCGGTGTAAATAACTAATACTTTCGACTGATTCTTCATTCCTTCACGTTTTATGCAAATATAGTTTTTCAAAAAGTTATCGCGGTTATTTAGATGAAAGACGAAATTGAAATCCAATATGGTTCTTTTCTCAGGGTGGCACAATTTTTTCAGCTATTTTTGAGTTATAATCTCAATTAATCGTCATACATGAAATCAAAGCTCATATTTCTAAATCTATGCATAATATTTGTCTGCTGCCTTTTGGGTAATTCATTATTTGCACAATCCAAATGCACAGAAAGCAAGGTTGGAAAAACGTACTATAGTATTTGTTCTGAGAATATTGTGACCGAGAAAAAGAAGGTTCTTTTAAAAACAAAGGCAGTTGCGAAAAAAATTGATAATAAGAACACGGTTAAAATTGTTCACTATTATATTGCAGATCGAAAAACCAGGGCAACCGATGAAATTTTCCTTGAGTATGCCAAGTTCTTAAATAACCTGGAGACACATACTCTTATTTTAAATGGAAGCGAATTTACTGGAGTTTTGAAGATTGCCGTTGGATTTAAAAACGAAGGTGAGTCTGCTTATTCAGGTTATGACTTACTTTCATACCAATTTAAAGAAGGAGAATTTATTTCCAAAAATAAACTGGAAGATGTAGAATTGGAAAAGGAAAAGAAGGTGGTGCGCTGATAGCATTCTATTTCTTACCAAAGCGGCAATACAGGAAATCTTGGGTTGTATTGAATGGTGTTGTGTGATTGTCATTAAAATGCTCTTTTAACACAAAGTTTTCTCCAAAAATTTCAATCATTTTATCGCTGGTGTACTGCGAAATTTCCAGTCCGCTGCATTTCAACGGTCCGTTATCTGAGAATGTTCCTAAGATCAATTCTCCGCTCACATGATGTGAGACCAGAGAAACGTATTTTTGGATTTGCTCTTTGGTTGTCAAAAAATGAAAAGTAGCTCTATCATGCCAGATGTCATAGGTTTCAGTTGGTTGGAACTCCACGATGTCGCTGACAATCCAGGTTACTTTTTCAGCATTTTCTCCCAATCTGAGCTTTGCGCGTTCAATGGCATTTTCCGAAATATCTAAAACTGTAAGATTCTGATAACCGGCTTCTAATAGAAAATCAACCAGGTTGCTGTCTCCGCCGCCAATGTCAATGATCCGGGCATTTTTGTCCACACCGCTTTTTTCTATTAAGTCTAAGGAATGCTGCGGTTTGGCTTGTGTCCAGCTTACTTCATGTGGCTGTTTAGTCGAATAAACGTTTTCCCAGTGATCTTTCATCTTAAGGTTATTTTCTAGTTACTAGTGTAACGAATTTGGACAATTGGTACTATCGAAATTAGTGATTTTGAATTTAGCCGGTAAAGTAAAAACCGGTTAATCCTGAAAAATTCTTCGTGCATTTGCGGTTGTGATATCACGAAGTTCACTCAACGGCAAACTTAAGATCTCGGCTACTTTTTCAGCTGTATGAATGACGTATGCACTTTCGTTTCTTTTTCCCCTGAAAGGAACGGGTGGTAAATAGGGGGAATCTGTTTCAAGAACCAGTTTTTCTATTGGAATTTGCGACAGAACTTCCGGCAACTCCGATTTTTTGTAAGTGACAACACCGCCAATCCCGAAGTAGAAATTGTTATAGCCAAGTACTTTCTGAACCTCATCTGAGCTACCTGTAAAACAGTGAAAGATGCCCGACAATCGTTCGTCATAAGCTTCGTCCATAACCTCAAAAATCTCCTGAAACGAATCCCTGGCGTGTATAACAATTGGCCATCCCAATTCTTTCGCCCATTCAATTTGTATTCTGAAAGCCTCTTTTTGTTCCTGAACAAAGGTTTTATCCCAATACAGGTCAATCCCTATTTCACCGATTGCTGCATATTTTCGGGAATCAATATGTTTTTTGAGAACAGCAAGGGTTTCTTCCCATTTTGCATCTACCGAACACGGGTGCAAACCCATCATTGCAAAACAATTATTCGGGAATTGCTGTTCCAGAGCATGCATTCCGTCAATTGAACTCAAATCAATATTGGGTAAATACATACGCTCAACTCCTGCAGAAATGGCACGTTGAATCATCTCCGTTCTGTCGTCGTTGAATTGCTCGGAATATAAATGGGTATGAGTATCGATGTACATGAGATCGCTTCGCTTTTAGACTAAAGAGAAAAGACCTAAGACATTTCAGTCTTAAGTCTTTTGTCTACTGTCTTAAGTCTTTCAATTAACAAAATTCGTCGTAAGCTGCTGCTAAATTTTCAGCAATCATTGCAGCGGTAACGCCTTCAATGTTATGACGCTCTAAGAAATGAACCAATTTTCCGTCTTTAAAGATCGCTACTGAAGGCGAAGACGGAGGGAAAGGTAAAAAGTAATTTCTTGCTTGTTGAACCGCTTCCGTGTCAACACCGGCGAAGACGGTAAATAAATGATCCGGTTTTTTGTCGTTTGTCAAAGATTGCTTCACACCCGGACGCATATTTCCGGCCGCACATCCGCAAACTGAATTTACTACCACCAAAGCAACGCCTTTGCTTGTTGGCAATGAATTATCTACGTCTGAAGAGGAAAGTAATTCTTGAAATCCTACACTTGTCAGATCGTTTTTCATCGGTTGAACCAATTCTGGAGGATACATATTTGTCTGTTTTTAAATTTGAGTACACAAAGTTACTACTTCTTACTCTAGTAAAACTTAGTTACCATGGAAAATTGTTTGTGCTGGTATTGAAATCTTACTTGCCGGAAAAACGTTGAATCATTGTTTCCGGGTGAAGCGATGAACCTGAAAGCAAGTGATCAATTAATTCTTTTACAACAAGCGGTGCAGTCATAAAACCTTTTGCACCTAATCCGTTAGCTATTGCCAGTTTTGGGAATTCGGGATGTGTTCCCAGCATTGGCCTTCTGTCATCAACCGTTGGACGAACGCCCGCTTCGTGCAAAACGATCTCAGGTTTTTCAGAAGTAATAGATTCCAGGTTTTTCAGAATCTCCTGTTTTGCTTCTTCCGTTGGTGTTGAATTATCTGTATCCCAAACATAATTAGAGCCCGTTTTCCAGGTTCCGTTTGGTTGCGGCATGAGAAAGCACTTTCTGTTCAACGATTCATACCGCGGGAGATCCTGAAGATGAATTGTAAGCACTTCGCCCTTGGTCTGGGTTAAGGGCAAGTAAGAGAAATACGGATTGTATTTACCGTCTTTTCCTTCGCAGAACAGAATGTAGTCGTACGTTTTACCGTTATATTTTGCCTTTACCGGATCAAGTTCCTGGTAATCAAAAACAGTTGTTTGAAGCATTCCTCTTTCCTCAAAGAATCGTTTATTAGCTTTCAAAAAAGCTTTTGAATCGATACTAGCACTTTGCAGAACAACTCCGGTTCCGAAGGTGTTTTGTTCTATTGGAAAATTCAGGTCTTCCTCCGAAAGCGTTTTCAAATAAGGCTGAAAGGCTTCCTGTGTTTGTTTTTTCTCCCAGGCTTCGCGTTCCTGTTCGTGCGAGAACAGTCTTCGAATGGGAATTTGCTGAAAGAAAGAAGC
>CBFGMW010000010.1:0-15670 GCA_965649925.1 uncultured Fluviicola sp. | reverse complement strand
ATACACTTTTCTACGGCTCAAACGGAACTATTCCCGATTACACGCCGTGGTCGGAATTCGAACCAATCGGAACTGGAAGCACTTCAAATCCTTCCGGAGATCGTCGTTTTATTGGTTCTACAGGCGCGCAAACTTTGTACGTTGGTGATACTGTAGTCTATGACATTGTTTATGTTATTAGTAATGACACGAATATGGTTGGTTCTATAGACCAGGCTCCGAACAGTCTTTTCGCAAAGTGTCAGGTTATAAAAACCAACTTCAATCAGAATTCCGGGGCTTGCGGTATTAACTTCAATCCAATTGACGAAGATCTGGCAATTTCAGAAAAAGAACTGAATGATGTTTTGGTTTATCCAAACCCAACAAACGGCATGTTCAAAGTTGCCGGTTTATTAAACCCCAATTCGGCAATAGCCATTTATGATTTAGAAGGCAGATTATTGTTTGAGCAGCAAAACATCACCACTCAAACCGAATTTTCTGTTGATGAATTCAAAGGAAACATGTTTATGGTTGCTATTCAGGATGGCTCCAATCATTACGTGAAACGAATCGTTAAGAACTAAGTTCTGCTTAAAACAGGTTCTCAAAAACCGTGGAGTTCAGGCTTCACGGTTTTTTATTTTGATTGTTTCATGAAAATAGCCGTACCTTTGCGCCGTCTTAAAACAGAAAATTGAAGAAAAAGTAGTGTTAATCGCTTATTTCTTCAAGTTCAAACAGCAGATTTACATGAAACGCATTGCACCTTACAAGAAATTATTTCAGGTTGAAAACGAGATTACTTTGGCTCATTTGAAAAGTACCTACCGCAAATTGATCAAAGAGTGGCATCCTGATAAATTTCAGGAAGATAACCCGATGAAACAGGAAGCTGAAGCAAAAAGCACTGAGATCATTGATGCATATCATTTTCTTGTAAGTATTGCACCGGAAACGCTGGAGCAAAACAAAGCCGAATACCTGGAAACAACCAGCACACAAGTCATTGCTGATTTTCTTTACAAAGGAGCAACACTAAAAGTTACTTTCCTAAACGGTGAGATCTACGAATATTTTGGGGTTCCAAGTAACATTTACAAGAAGTTTACGCAATCTCCTACTCCGGAACGTTTTGCACGCAGACATATCTTTTCTGCACATACCTATCGTATGGCTACTAAGGCTACTGCTGAGGTTTAGTTAAACGACTGTTTGTTTTGAAGCTGATGTAATATTACGTTGGTAAAAATCAGACTCAAATATCTGTTTTTCAATAAATTAAACACATAGCATTAAACCTTTTGTCATATAGTTCCCAACGTAATTTTGCGAAATTACTTTTTGAATAAACAGGTGCCTGAATGATTCGGATTTTCTATAGTTTATTTCCGTTCTTCCGGAAACAAACTCAACAATCCTTCCTCGCTCGCAGTACAAACTCCGCGTTCTGTAATGAGTGCTGTTACCAAACGAGCCGGTGTTACATCGAATCCGTAATTGCTTGCTTCAGTGGTTTCAGGACAAATCAAGACTTCATCCAATTTACCCGTAGCTCTGCTTTTTCCAACGATATAGCGCACTTCATCCTGATTGCGTTCTTCAATCGGAATTTCTTTCAATCCGTTGTTGATTGTCCAATCTAAAGTTGTAGATGGCAAGGCAACATAAAAAGGAATCTGATTATCGTGTGCAGCCAATGCTTTCAGATATGTTCCGATCTTGTTTGCAACATCTCCTTGCCTGGTTGTACGATCGGTTCCTACAATACACATGTCAACCATTCCATGCTGCATCAAATGTCCGCCCTGGTTGTCAACAATCAAAGTGTGAGGAACATCGTGTCTGGTTAATTCATAACAAGTTAAATTCGCTCCCTGCAAACGCGGACGGGTTTCATCTACCCAAACATGTATTTTAATTCCTTTTTCGACCGCCTGATAAATTGGCGAAGAAATTGTTCCCCATTCAATGCAGCCTAGCATTCCGGCATTACAATGAGTCAGGATGTTTACCACTTCGCCATTCTTTCTTTTTGAAATTTCTTCGATTAATGGTAAACCGTGAACTCCGATCATGCGGCAAGTTTCTACATCGTCTTCTACAATCTGAGCCGCTTCATTCCAGGCAGTTTCTACCAAATCGACGGCGTTTTCCAGTTTAGCTTTCATGCGATCAAGAGCCCAAAACAAATTCACAGCAGTTGGACGGGAAGCGCGTAATGCAGCAAATGCTTCGTTTAAATCTGCTCCTTCCTTTGCCGCAAGATAAATTCCATACGCAGCTGTTGCACCAATTAAAGGAGCACCTCGAACCACCATGTCTTTGATTGCCCGCTCAGCGTCTTTGTAGGTAACCAGCTTTTCAACCACCCATTCGTGTGGCAACTTACGCTGATCGATTACTTCTACGTAGCTATCCTGGGTTGTCCAAATGGTTCTGAATTTGCTCATTGTCTCGAAATTTTAGCCTGCCGTTATCAGCAAACAGACGGCAAAAATACTGAAATTTATCCGCAGAATGTTTAATGTACAATTGTCGAACGACTAGCTTTTCAATGACATTCACTGAATATTTTACACGATAAGTTCCATTCGGAATCTAGATTAAATCAAAAAACCGCGAATTGCCTGTTATTTTTTTTTAAAACGGCTGTACTTCGGAGCTATCAAGATTGGTCAAAAGATTTCCTGATATGATGTGAGTTACAGCATGGCGCGGTAGACAAAAGGATGACAACAATCATTATACCTAAAGTTATTTCGTTTAAATCAATGAAAAAACTATTTTTACGCCACTAAATAATGAATAATACTTACTGCTTGAAAAATCAAAATTATGCTTAAGAAAATTACCTTCCTTCTATTTTTGACGATTAGTCCTTCCTTATTTTCCCAGGATTGGGTACCTGTAATAACAGGTTTTGGATATGAGGCAAGCGAATGCCATCTTTCCTTCTCCTGTTACGTCAAAAATATCGATGATGATAATGACGCTGATGCCACAATGTACAAGATTATTATTTTCAACATTGCTGATAACAGCGAGATCTTTAATACGGATGTAGTATTGGATCATATGGATCAATTGTCGTCGTCTCCGTCTAAACATTGGAATATTGATTTACCTGCATTGGCTGGTTACAGACCGGATATCACTTATAAAATAGCGGTTGTAGCTAATACAAAAGAAATATTTGAATTTGATAAAAAGAATAACCGGGTTGAATCTGCACAATTCGCATGTGGAAGAGCAGCTTTGAATAATGCACAGGCTAACCCTGCAGGTGGCGGTTCGGAAGATTCTAAAAAAGCCACCACACAAACTCCTGAAAACACGATGAAGGATTTAACGCAGACTGCTGCGGATATGAAAGCTAATCGTGATCAGATGATTGCACAAAATAATGCAAGCATGGAGGAAGAAAAGAAAAGGTTAACAGCAAAAGTTGAAAATCTGAATCTAAAACTTCCGAAGCGAATTGCTGAAAGAGATGAATATACGACCGGCTCACAGGATTGGAGTGACTTAGCTTACGAAGTGGCCGATCTGGAATTTGAAAAACAAATCGCGGAAACAGAATTGGAAAAAGTAACTGATGAGTTGGCTTACGGTATGGAAGGATTGAGCAAATCTGAAAAAGAACGTTACAAGACAAAACTTGCAAAACTGGAATCACAGCAAAATGAAACCAGAAAGAACAAGAAAAACGGTGTAATGTTCCCGACAGGTACTGCAACAACTGTTACGACCACCACAACTGCTCCTGCCGAGACCAAACAACCTGAACCGGTAAAAGAAGAAACTAAACCGGCAGAAAAAGAAACAGAAGAAAAAGAGACGTTTAAGCGATACACTGCGGAAGAAGTTGCGCAAATGAGTACTTATGATGTAAAAAGGCTGAAGGCAGATTCCAATACTTCTATAACCAGACGTAAGTTGACTTTGAAAACCAGAAGTAACTTCCTTACTCCTGCGGAGAAGGCTACAATTCAAACTGAAATTGAAGACTTAACAAAACTAATAGAACTCGCAGAAGCTGAATTGGAAAAACGCTAAGAAAGAGAAATAAACAATAGTTAAAATCCCGGTTCAGCCGGGATTTTTTATTCCCCGAACTGTAGTTCATCAAAAGAACTTATTTGTTTTTCCCAGGATGCATTGGCTGCACCCGGCCGCACCAATTGAACTGTTTGAAAACCTGCTGCTTCTGCTGCTTCCAGTTCCTCGGCAATATCACTTAAAAATAGAATTTCACCAGCCGGTATGTTCAACTGATCAGCAATTTTTTTATAGGTTGCAGTTTCGCGTTTTCCGCCTGTGGTTGTATCGAAATAAGCCGAAAAGCAAGGTGTTAAATCGCCGGCGATACTATAACCAAAAATGAGTTTTTGCGCTGCAATTGATCCCGAAGAAAAAACTCCCATTTGAATCCCCTGGTTTTTCCATTCTTCTAGTTTTGATGCAACATCTGAATAAACATGTCCTTTCAGTGATCCGTTTTTATATCCAAAATCCCAAAGAACTCCCTGTAATGTTTTCAAAGGAGTGATCTTTCTGTCTTCAATGCTCCATTGTCTGAGTTTTTCAATAATTTCCTCGTCAGAACTTAAAACTTCTCCATCCTCTTCTTTTGCCAGCTTAACTGTTTCGGCAAAAGCCTCCGAAACTACCGGCTGCCCCTTCAATGAGACCAGTTCTGAAATGTGCTCACGGAAATACGGGAACAATTCATCTGTTACGAAAGAAATGGATGTAGTAGTTCCTTCGATATCGGTTAAAATGAAAGAAATGTTTGTTAAAACCATCCTGCAAAATTACGATTACTCTTCACTTATGTATTCTGAAAGTGGAATTTCTATGGGTGGATAATGTAAATCGACTGCTGCCCAGAGAAAATTACAAATAAACAGCCAGACAAGAGAAATATACCCGAAATGTGTTTCATCGTTTATCAAGCCATCAACACAACCTATTATTACAGTTCCAAAAAGGTATGCTCCCAGTTTGTATTTTGTGTTCTTAGTAAAAGGCAAAAACGCCGACCAATCGGTTATTTTATAAGGATTCAGTTTTATAAACTGACGTCGAAACTGAATAAATTCAACGATTAACAAGAATGCTGAAAAACCAATTATGGTAGTCCATTCCCGATCCCATTTGACTAGAAATCCTTCAAAATCTTCTACTCCCAATACTTTATAAAAATAAACTGCGATCAATCCGCCGGCAATAATACAAACCAGTGTAAAAGCGAAAGTGAAAAGCAGAACATTGCCTATAAAGCCGAAAATCTTTCCAATTATCACTAACGACCGGGCTAAATCCGGGCTATCGAATCTGCCGTGAATAGCCGCTACAACCCGATCTTTATATCCGAGCTCAATAATGGTCAAATAGTAATTGAGAAAAAGACTGAGGAACCCAAGATTGATGAAAACAATTGTTTTTCCGAGGTCCCAGGACCAGAAAAAATAGCCAACAACAGACAAAACTGCCCAAAACAAACTCATTACCAGCGAAAACCATTTTTTCATAATTACATTCCGTATAGACGGCAATATTAAGGAGTTATGAGGGAATTTGGTACCTGAATCTTTTTTTTTGTGAGAATACAAAAAGTAAGGTTTTTACGTTCCACTATTCGGTAATTTCGTAAACTGGTTTTATAAATTAAACTTGACCATGCAAAAACTCCTATTCTGCTGCTTCACTTTTTTACTGACATGTAATCTTTACGCACAGCAACGAACTATTTCGGGCTATATTTCCGACGACAACGACGGTGAACGTATTGTTGGGGCAATTGTTTATGACACACTTACGAAAAAGGGAAGTGCTACCAATGAATATGGGTATTTCAGTTTAACGCTTTCAAACAAACCGGTGGTTCTGAGAATATCTGCTTCCGGTTTACGCACAACATACGTGGTGGTTCCGTTAGAACAATCTGATCTAAACATTGCTCTCGAAAATTTGGAACTGGAAGAAGTTATCATTGAGGGCAACCGAGACGTAGACAACTCAGAAATGGGAACCATTGATCTGAGCATGGATAAAGTGAATAAACTTCCCGTGATACTAGGAGAAAGAGATGTTTTCAGGGTTCTTCAGCTGCTTCCGGGCGTAAAATCGGGTGGTGAAGCTTCCAGCGGATTATATGTACGAGGCGGCGGACCGGATCAGAACCTTATTTTATTAGACGGAGTTCCGGTTTACAATGCTTCTCACCTTTTTGGTTTTTTTTCTACATTCAATTCCGACGCTATTTCCAATGTTACATTGCATAAAGGTGGATTTCCGTCGCGTTACGGAGGTCGCGCTTCTTCCGTTATCGACATGCGCATGAAGGAAGGTAATACCAAATATTATAACCTGGAAGGTTCCGTTGGACTGATAGCCAGCAGGGTTTTATTTGAGGGACCGATCAATGACAAAACTTCGTTCATTGTATCCGGGCGCAGAACATACATCGATGTTCTTACTCAGCCATTCATTTATGCTATTGAAAAACAGTTTGCCGGTTACTTTTTCCAGGATTTCAATGCAAAAATCCAGCACAGGATCAACGACAAACACCATCTCTACCTAAGTGGTTATTTCGGGAAAGATAAATTCTACTTCAACGAAAAAGACGATGAGGTTTATGCAGACGAAGAAGAAGAGGAATACACTTCTAAATCTACTTTACAATGGGGAAATGCTATTGGTGCAATGAGATGGAACTATAAGATTCGCCCGAAGTTATTTATGAATACAACGGGTACTTTTTCCAGGTATCATTTCGAGGTTGGTTTTGAAGAAAAATATACCAGCAGTGAGGGTACGGAAGAAACAAGTTTCGGATACAATTCCGGAATTATGGATTGGTCATTGAAAAGTGATCTTACCTATTATCCGCATCCAAATCACACCATCAGATTCGGTGCTGCCGAAACCTATCATACATTTTCCCCGGGAATCAATTATTCCAAGCAAACTGAAAACGGCGAAGTTTCTAAAAGCGAATCTGGCTCACCACTTCAATATTCGCATGAAATGAGCGCGTATATCGAAGATGATATGAAACTTGGAGAACGTATAAAACTGAATGTTGGCCTTCATCAGGCGTCATTTCTAACAAACGGGGTTTGGTACCATATTCCGCAACCGCGTGTTGCCGGAAATTTTCAGCTGAATGAAAAGTCAAGTATTAAATTCGGCGGGTCACGAATGGCCCAATTCCTGCATTTACTGTCAAACTCAACCATCGGTTTACCAACTGATCTTTGGGTTCCGGCAACCGATCAAACAAAACCCATTTATTCCTACCAGTATAATCTGGGATATTACCTGGAACTTCCCAAAAACTACCAGTTTTCCGTGGAAGGATATTACAAGCACATGTCGAACTTAATTCAATACAAAGAGGGTGCAAGTTTTATTTCAGGTGGAACAGACTGGCAAAGCAAAGTAACTTCCGGACAAGGCTGGTCTTATGGTTCCGAATTTCTCCTGGAAAAAAAAACAGGAAAAATTACCGGATGGGTTGGTTATACGCTCAGCTGGACGGAAAGACAGTTCGATGCCATTAATGAAGGAAAGCGTTTCTTTTATAAATATGACCGGCGTCACGACCTGAGCCTGGTGGTGACTTACGATCCGGACGGTCCTTGGGATTTCGGGTTAGTGTTCGTATTCAGCACGGGTAACAACCTTACGCTTCCCACTCACAGTTTCAATACTGCGCCAGATCCAACCTATCCTACGCTTTATGCCCAATCCCTGTATAGTTACGAAGAAACAAACAATTTCAGAATGCCAAATTATCATAGGCTGGATTTAGGAGCCAATAAAACCAAACAACGCAGAGCAGGGACTTCTACCTGGTCGTTTTCTATCTATAACGTATACAACAGGCAAAACCCGTTCATGGCTTATGTAGGATACAATAAAGACAATCAAAAAGCCCTCATGCAAATTAGTTTGTTCCCTATTATTCCATCTGTTAGCTGGAAGTTTGAGTTTAATCTGCAGAAATTAAAAGAAATAAAGCAAAATGAAAAGAAATAGCCTATTATTCATACTGATCTGTTTCTCATTCCTTATCTCGTGCGAAAAAGAATTGGAATATGACAAAGATCTCATGGCTCCCAAAATAGTTATTCAGGGAATTGTAGAAATTGATTCAACTTTCGCGGTGTATCTCGAACGCACTTACGCGTTTAATGAAACGAATCCTGAAACCGAAATTACAAGCGGAGCCGTTATTACAGTAGTTAATCTGAACACCGGGGCAACCTTTACGTCTAGTGTTCCTGTAGATTCCAATCGCTACGAATTTCCATTCAATACTGCACCGAATACAGATTATCAAATTACCGTAACACATCCTGATTATCCAACTGTAACTGCTACAGCCCATACAACCAATGTGGTTCCGTTAATTTCCGTAGATACAGCTTCTTTGCTGAATGATTCCTACCCGAAATTAGTCGGAACTATGACGTGGCAAGACCCTCCGGGACAAAACTACTACATGGTAAGGGTTCAATTTATGTACTATGATGAAGACACTATTTTGATTGGAGGTGGAGGCGGAGCTTATTCCAATGATCCGGTAATAGACAATAATGCAAACTCTGACCCGCTCAGTCCTGAAAACTGGGCGTCTTACTTTGTTTTCACTGACGAACAATTTGAAAATTCGCTCAAATCACTCGAGATCATTTCAAACAACCCGTTCAATAACTGGAATACAGGGGGGCTCTCCAAAATGGAGTTTTGTTTAACATCCCTCAACTATGATACTTACCTGTATTACAAAACAAGACTGATCCAAACGCAGGCAGATCCGGCATTTTCTGAACCAAGTAAGATTTATTCCAATGTTGACAATGGTTACGGCATTTTCGGATCAGTAAGCGGGAGTGTTATTTCATTTTAAGCGGTCTATTTCGGTACTTTGAAATCGGCAAAACGAAGCTCCAGTTTTGATTCTGTGTAATGCGGAACCCAACCGCTCATATCAATAAATATGCGGATCGCTTTTACAAACGGATTTGTTTCACCGGCATCAAACCAATGCTTTGTCCCTTCGGGAACTGAAATTAAATCGCCTTGCTCACATAACAGGTTAAAAACAGGTTCAGTTTCCAGGTTGAACCAAAACAAACCCTGACCATCTACGAAAAAACGGATCTCATCTTCGGTGTGAATATGCTCCGACAAGAATTTTGCACGAATAGCTTCGTAGTTTTCCGTCAGTTTATTAATCGTGATCACATCTGCGGTCTGATAACCACCTGCTTTCATAAATGGCTTCAAACTTGATTCGTATGCTTTCAGAATTTCCTCCTGGGTGGCACGATCTTCAAATACAACGTCTGCAGTCCACTGATCAAAAAAGATTCCTCTTTCGTTCATGAATGCACGAATTTTTTCCGGATTTCGCTCCGTAATATTCAAATCGGGAATAGATAAAACTGCCATAATACAAATAGAAAAGTCAAAAGTATGAAATCAAAAAATGAATCCCCGATTAGTTACAGTCTGATTTCCCAATTAAATCTAAAGTTCCCCAAAAAACACTAATATTTAAGCTGCCTTCTTTGGAATAGTCTTTCTTTGAGAACACTAATTATTCACAAATAGTTAATTTTTTAATACTAAGAGTTATGAAAGCATTTAAAAACAAATCTATTCTGATGGGCGCATTCGCATTAGGGATAATGGTAATGTCGTCTTGTAGTCCGATTTATAAGTGTGGGGATCCGATTCCGGAGAAGAAGAAAGGGGGAAAACGACTTCAGGCGGTAACGTCAGAACGTGATGCTTTATGTCTTTCACTTTCTGAACAGGAAACGGCTAACGCCCGACTTACAGCAGAGAACACTTCCCTTCAGAGAAAGCTCTCCGGGCAGGAAAACATCAATGAAAATCAATCAGCAGCGTTGAGTCAGAAGGACAAAGATCTTCAAAACAAAGAACGTATGCTGCGAGAAATGCAGGCTATTATAGCCCGCCAGTCTGAAATGACACAAAAACTGAATCAAACCTTACGCGATGCGTTGGTAGGATTTACATCAGATGAACTTACAATGGAGATTCGCGATGGTAAAGTGTACGTTTCCATGTCGGACAAACTGCTCTTTAAATCGGGCTCTAACGCCGTTGAACCAAAAGGAGTTGATGCGTTGAAAGTTCTTGCAGATGTACTGAACAAAAACCCGGACATCCAAATCCTGGTTGAAGGTCATACTGACAATGTTCCGATCAAAACAGCGGTGTACAAAGACAACTGGGATTTAAGTGTTGCCCGTGCAACTTCTATCACACGAATGCTGAACGAGAAATACGGCGTTGTCGCAACACGTATGACAGCTTCAGGTCGTGGTGAATATTTTCCGAAAGCTTCTAATGAAACCATGGAAGGAAAAGCGATGAATCGACGAACTGAGATTATTCTTTCTCCAAAATTAGATGAGATCATGAATCTATTAAATACCGGCACCGGTAACTAAGGTTTTGAACTATATTGGTTAAGGCGCATCTGTTAAAGGATGCGCTTTTTGTTTTTCCATGATACCAGCAATTTCTGTTTTAATGAAATCTTGTACAGAACGAATGCGTAAATTTGAGAAAACAAATCGTATCTCTTGAAATACCTTCTTTGCATTAGTCTTGTCCTTCTCTTTTCCTTTCAAACGAAGGCTCAACGACAATCATGGCCGGTTCGGTATGTAAAAAAGGTTTTCTTCGATACAACCGCCAAGGCAGAATCACAGTTGCTTGTTTACCCGATAGCGGCATATTCTCCTGAAACGAGCGTAGAATTTGGAGTAAGCAGTTTGTTTGTCCGTTACGCAAAAGGTGACACCAACAACCGTTTAAGCGAAGTAAATGCTCTTGCCTTTTATACACTGCACAATCAATACGGCGGCATTATTGAGCACGCACTTTATTCAGACAAAAATTCATGGTTCCTGCTCGGAAAATTGAAATTCCAGAGTTTCCCGCTTACCTTTTATGGAATTGGTGCCGAATCTCCCAACGTGAAATTAGCCAACGTTGATGCTTTCCAGTTTCAGATCAAAGAACGCGGCCTAAGAAAGATTTATGGAAATTTTTATGGTGGTGTTGAGGTAGATATTCAGCATTTGGGGAACGTGAAATTTCATGATTACGATACCGGAGTTGTATATGAACGTCCGCTTGGACATGAAGGATCAACTAATTTCGGGCTCGGTCTGGGAGCACTTTACGACAACCGTCACAATGTGTTGAATGTTCGGCATGGCCTCTTTTCAGAACTTGCATTTCTGCATTACAATCCAAGTTTAGGAAGTAAATACGAATTCACTTCTGTATTCAGTGACGTACGTTGGTTTCATCCGATCAAAAATCGAAATGTACTGGCATTCCATGCCGTTGGGCAGTTCACCAGCGGGAATCCGCCATTTAACCAATTAGCGCTGTTAGGCGGAGAAAGCATCATGCGCGGCTATTATCTCGGCCGATTCCGGGACAGAAATTTACTGGCAACTCAAATTGAATACCGTATGCTTCCGCTATGGTTCACAAAACGCTGGGGTGCAACCATTTTTGCCGGTTCCGGGTTGGTTTATAATCAGCTGGATCATATTGAACGTGATCATTTGCTTGCAGCCGGAGGAGTTGGAGCACGTTTCTTGTTGTTCCCAAAGAAAGATGTTTGGATTCGTGCCGATTTTGCTGTTAACAACGAGGGCGGGTACGGGATTTATATTTTTGTTGGGGAAGCGTTTTGAGAAATTTCATTACTTACATTTGAATATGGATGCTTATTATGGACTTTTAATCACTATCATCTTCATTCTTGTGATTGTTTCAGGGTGGAGACTTCTAAAATTAAACGATTCAAAAGCAAACAGGAAAAAGATTCTGAATGTACTGACCCTCATAAATCTGTCACTTTTTACCGTTAGCTCCTTTTTATTATTTACGCTCGGGCCTTATTATTTCAGAAACGAACTATTATTGGGAATATGGGGTTGGCTGGGAATGATTCATGCGACAATTGTGATCTGTAAACACAGTATTCATATCAATTTGACCGGATCAGAAGATGATTAAATCAATCAAGAAACTAAATAATGGGATATTTCATTTTTCTTTTAATACCGCTCACCAGTTTTGGATTGATGTTTCTCAGAGATTCTAAACGAGATAGAAAGATTACTCTAAGCATCTTAATGGGAATTAACGCAGTATTTTATCTTTTCCCTGCTTTACTGGCTTTTGCGAATACCCCTGACGGTGAAAGTATGTGGAATGAAAATACCGGTGGCGGGGCTGCTTTGTGGCTATATATATTTGTCTTACCTCTCAGCGCAATTTTTCAGTTTATCCTCATTATTCTAAAAATAGTCAATGCAGCTAACTCTTCATTCGACAAAAAAGATAAAGATGATGACGTTTGGAGAAGAAAAAAAACCAGTAAGATCTAGTCTTTCACTAATTTCCGCACTATCTGCTCAAAACCGTTTCCTATAAATTAAATTCCGCGATTATTCAATTTCCAATCTACTTCAAGCAAATATTCCGCAGTTTCCAAATGGCGTTTTGCTTCAAACAGATTTCGTCCCCAGGCATACGTTCCGTGTTTACGCATTATGAAAGCGGGAACAGTTAAACGCGCTTTCTCCATATTTAACGTTACTGAGAAGGCCGTCATATCCTGGGTATTATCGAAAATCGGGACCTGAACAGAAACTTCATGCGTTTTGATTCCTTCGAATCCTTTCAGAACTTCATAGCCTTCCAGGGAAACCGAATCGTGGTTTCTGATGGATTGTAGAACCGAATACACCGAATGGCTGTGAACAATGCACATCATTTCAGGGAACAGTTGATATAATTTGCAATGTATCAATGTTTCTGCAGACGGACGAACACCGGAAAATTCAGGTGTTGGCTGACCGTTAAAATCAACCGTCATGAAATCGTATTCGGAAAACTGTGATTTATCAATCCCCGACTTTGAAACGTAAATAATCTCCGGTTGTTCAGCTAAACGAAAGGAATAATTTGTAGAAGTAGCCGGCGACCAACCTTTCTGATGGTACGCTCGGATTGTTTCTGCCAATTGTTTTTTGATGCTTTCCACTTCTCAAAAAATTAGAATCCTTTTTCGTTTAGAATTGCAGCCATCGCTTGCTGTAAACGCTGAGCTTCAGCAGCTGCTTTCTCGGAGAAATTGCTTTCAGAAGAAGCATATATAATAGAACGGGAAGCATTTACAAGCAAACCACAATCTTTATTCCAGCCATATTTTGCAACGTCTTCCAGGCTTCCGCCTTGCGCGCCAACTCCGGGAACCAGGAAAAAATGGTTTGGAACTAACTTGCGTACTTCACCAATTCCTTCCGCACGTGTTGCTCCAACTACATACATCAGGTTTTCGTCGCTGCCCCACTTAGAAGATTTCTTCAATACTTTCTTGAATAATTCTTCACCCTGGGCATCGGTTGTGAACTGGAAGTCGAGAGCGCCCTTGTTTGAAGTCAGGGCAAGTAAAATCACCCATTTATTCGGATACTCGTAGAATGGAGTAACAGAGTCTTCGCCCATATATGGAGCAACCGTTACCGCATCACAATCCAGGTATTCAAAAAATGTTTTGGCGTAATATAAACTCGTATTCCCGATATCACCACGTTTTGCGTCAGCGATTACCATACAGGAAGTATTTGCCTGAATGTAATCAACCGTTTTTCTTAGCGATTCCCAGCCCTGCGGGCCCAGACATTCGTAAAACGCAATGTTCGGTTTATAAGCAACGCAAAATTTGTGCGTAGCATCAATGATTTCTTTATTGAAAGTAAACATCGGATCTTCAACCTGCAGTAAATGGGCTGGAATTTTTGTCAAATCCGTATCCAAACCAACGCAGAGAAACGATTTCTTGGTTCTGATCTCAGACACCAATTCCTGTTTTGTCATACCTTAACTATTCAAGTCGACAAAAATACGGTTATTCAAGTAAATAGCTACTGAAAAATCGTTGTCTTTGAACTAACTCCTCTTGTTGAGAAATAACCCAAACAGCCACCGCTGAAATTAGTGATTGGATTGGCGGGAGTACTCTGACCGGTGGAATTATTCAATAATTGATTGTTATACGTCCACTCTGCTTTTGTAATATTGAACATGTCGACACGAATCGTATCATTCAATTCCAAATCTTCCAGGAACAACGGTTCCAAAATTACATTTCCATCGTACAACTGATCGGTCTGAAGATTGATTCCGTCCAGAACCTCCCCATTCAATGTAATTTTGAATTGATAGTAATTCGCAATTCCGGCGGGATCTAATCGCTGCGGTGTTACCAGGCTAAAAGTATCTGCTCCGAACGGAACTTGTTCAGCATATAAACTGTCCATGGGAACCATTCCCGGCATAGTGCTGGAAGCACTGTAAGATTTTCCGTCAACCAAAACAGTTAACGTATAAGTTCTTCCTTCCACTCCGGGGTACGACGACAATTCGTAGATTCCTTCACCAACATGCGTAAATGTTCCGGCATTTCCCAAATTATCCACAACTGTAACAGTTGCATTTTCCACTGTGGGAAAAGAGGAAGTTTCATCAAAGTTAAGGGTTCGGGTAATTTTCACACGGTGCGTGGTATCACCAATCATCACTTCACCTTCAACCACAATTGTAGGATCGGCTTCATTCAGATCGATATCAATTACTTTTTGACAAGATGTAGAAAGTAATGTAATTGCTAAAAACCCTACAAATCCAAGAGTATAGATTACTGATTTCATGTTACTTGAATTTAAAATTATATGTAATTGCCGGAACCATTTTAAAGAGTGTTGTTTGAACAGCCTCCGTTTTATTCGGGTTATCAGCGTTTGCTCTAAAATCTATCGAATAGGCGTTTTCTCTTCCGTAACAGTTATAAATGGAAACTGTCCAGCTGCTTTCAAATTTCTCTGTATTCTTTCTGTACCATGTCAATCCAAGATCCAAACGATGATAATTCGGCATTCTGTAACCGTTTCTTTCCGTATAAACGAAATAGGTTTCTCCGTTATACTCATACTTTCCACTTGGGAAAGTGATGGCATTCCCGGTATAGAAAATAAACAAAGCGGAAACCGAAAGTTTATCGTTGATATCGTACATTCCGACTAGCGATAAATCATGTGTTCTGTCCTGACGGGCATTGTACCAGTTATTATCGTTAATTCCGTCGATCTTTCTTTCTGTTTTAGACAGCGTGTAAGAAACCCACCCGGTAAAATCGCCGGTTTTCTTCTTCAAAAGAATTTCCAAACCGTACGCCCGACCAATTCCGGAAAGTAGTTCACCTTCCAGTTTTTCGTTCGCCTGTGAATTAGCTCCATTTCTGTAATCCAGCTGATTCTGCAGTGCTTTGTAATATGTTTCAACGTTGATTTCGTAAGTATTGTTTTTCAAATTTTTAAACCATCCAACAGCAACCTGATCGGAAACGCCAGGTTTTGTATTTAAACTTGTTGTTAACCAAACATCTGTAGGAGACGAGGCTGTAGAACTCGAAACCTGCTGAACATTCTGTACATTCCGGGAATAAGCCGCTTTTACCGACATTCCTTTGCGGACCTGCCAGCTGAATGAAACTCTCGGCTCAATAAAAGCGTACGTTTTCAGGAATGAATTATTGTCATAAATG
>CBFGMW010000009.1:0-16438 GCA_965649925.1 uncultured Fluviicola sp. | reverse complement strand
TTACCCATTACGATTACTGGAAAAACGAATTAATGCCGTCAATCCTTGTAGATTCCGGTGCGGATTTGCTGGTTTACGGAATGGGCGAACAGCCGCTGCGCGATTTACTGCGCCTGGTGAAGAAAAATGTTCCGTTCAGCAATCTTACAACAGTTCACCAGGTGGCCTTTTTGCAGGATGCAGAGAAAGAACTGCCAAAAAACAAGAATTGGGAAACGGTTGCTTTGTCGAGCCATGAAGTTTGTTTAGAGGATAAAATAAAATATGCTGCGAATTTCAAAGTTGTAGAGGTTGAGTCGAATAAATGGAATGCGAATCGAATTACACAGCAGGTTGGTAATCAGACTTTGGTTATTAACCCACCTTATAAAACAATGACTGAAAAGGAGATGGATCAGTCATTCGATCTTCCTTACACACGCATGCCGCATCCGAAATACAAGAAACGCGGAACCATTCCGGCATATGAAATGATCAAGTTTTCGGTGAATATGCACCGCGGTTGTTTCGGAGGCTGCAGCTTTTGTACGATTTCAGCGCACCAGGGGAAATTCATTGCTTCTCGAAGTGAGGAAAGTATTCTGAAGGAAATCGATGAAGTAGTTCAACTTCCTGATTTCAAGGGATATTTATCAGATATCGGCGGTCCTTCAGCGAATATGTACCGCATGAAAGGAAAGGACGAAGCTATTTGTGAACGTTGTTCAAGCCCGAGCTGTATTCACCCTGTTATTTGCAACAACCTGGATACTTCACATAAGGCAATGACGAATTTGTACCGTAAAATCGACTCGCATCCGAAGATCAAGAAAGCATTTGTTGGTTCCGGAATCCGGTACGACTTATTGGTTGACGATTTCAATAAGAACAACGACGACGGAAACCACGATGAATACATTGAACAGCTAATCACACGACATGTAAGCGGAAGACTGAAAGTTGCTCCCGAGCACACTTCCGATGCAACGCTTCGTGTTATGCGAAAACCATCGTTTAAATATTTCCATAAGTTCAAAGAGAAATACGATAAGCTTTCGGAGAAACACGGTTTGAATCAACCATTGATTCCGTATTTCATTTCATCTCACCCGGGTTGTGAAGAGGTTGATATGGCAAATCTGGCTGCGGAAACAAAAGAAATGGGTTTCCAGCTGGAACAGGTGCAGGATTTTACGCCAACACCAATGACGGTAGCAGAAGTGATTTATTATTCAGGTGTTCATCCGTATACGTTAAAGGAAATCAAAACCGCCAAAACACCGGAAGAAAAAAAGAACCAAAACCGTTTCTTTTTCTGGTACAAACGGGAGAATCATCAATGGATCAGAGACCGTTTGAAGAAAACGAACAAGCCTGAGCTGGCTGAAGCACTTTTGGGACATACACACAATTCAGGAAACACTGGCAGTTCTGGTAGAGGAGCCAGTACTCAAGCCAAGAAAGAAATGCCGAAATGGTTGGAAGAACGGAGGAAGAAAAGTAGATAAATACTAACTTTGTTTCATGAAGAAAACCATTCTAATTGCCTCGGGTCTTGCCGTTCTGTTTTTAATTGTGATGTGGCTGGTATTTCCGTTTTTGAACGGTACATTGCTAAATGCGATGCAGCAATCATCTAAATCAGTTGGGTTTAGTGCTTCAACGATAGGTGGAGAATTCGCACTTCGACTCAAAACAGCCTTTTCATTCGCTCTGCTTCCCTTGATATCCTTAGGCGTGTTTCTATTAGTAAGAAATCTGAAGAATCCGGAATATGCGAACCGGAAACTCACACGCAATCTGGGATTCTTTATGATAGCCTACATAATCGGGTTTTATGTAAAGTGTCGAATGTTACTTGGAAACCTGGAATACACCGAAGCACACCCCATTGCGCGTGGTGTTACATTTGAAGCTTCTGTAGATTCTCTTTATTATTACGATTATGCAGTAGTCTGCAGCCTGGTTACCGGCTTGGTTCTTTTCCTCTTGGCAAAAAGAATACGGGACAATGATGAGTTGTTGGATCAAACTAAAGGATTTTAGTGCAATTCCGATTAAAGAAAAAAGTAAAACAACAGACCACAAATCTTGTGAGTATGATAGTGAGTGGTGTGAATTGCGGTACCGTTAAAAATTGGCAGCGATCTGTTGTTCTTTTACTTTATAGATTTAGGGTTGAGGTATTAAAGTATGTCGGGCGTTTTCAGACCATTGGTCCAAAAGCATTCGATTCATGTGCAGGTAACACTCAAGGCTCGTGTAAGAGGTACCTACTTTTGATACGCAGTAGAATAATTCTTTTTCCGAACAATCTAAACGGGCGCAAAAATCTGAGATTGAATTGCGATCATGTATATTAAGTCGTGTCATATTTGTTTCCATTTTTTCGTTGTTAATCAGTGTAATTATCAATGAATAGTACAAAGCTATGGAACCTGTATTTAATAAAATACCGTATTTATACTGAATTTTTCTGCGGTAAACCACATTTCTTTTTGCGGTAAACCGCAACGGTTTTTTGCGGTAAACCACAATTCTTTCACCCGTTCCAAGTTTGAAAGCCTTGATACATAAGGGTTCACTGATTTAGTCAACTGCTTTTTAAGTTTTGCGTATTGCGTTTATCACACTTAAACGATATTATTGTCAAAACTTAAACACATAAACTATGTCATTTAACGGAACCGAAGGCAATGCGATTTCTCTTGTAGACGCAACCGCTTTAACAGACAAATTCAAAAAAGCGTATCCCGGAGAAACAAAAGCAGTTTTTATTGGACGAGAGAATATTGAAGATTTATTGGCAGGAGAAGGCAGTATGGGAATACGCGTGTATTTCGGGCGTACTTTGAACGGTAAAAATACAATTGTAATGGTAAGCGCAGTTTCAAATGAAGACGATGATCTTAGCCTGATTATTGATAACGGATGTACTTGTCCGAGTGCCTGTGGTTGTGCGAATGATCTGAACGCATAGTGAACAGCCCGTATCTTTCATATTTACACTCAATTGAATATTATTCATTTGTATTACCGCTGATTCTGGCGGTAATACTTTTGGCTTCCAGACGATTTTCGCGCGAATCTAATCTAATATTGTTCCTGAGTCTTTCTTCCATCTTTTGTGAGTATTTAGGGACATATATGGCCAGGCATTATATGAATAATGCGGTGCTTTCTCATTTTGGACAATGTGCTGATATTGTCATTTTTATGGCATTATTTCATCAAAATGTTTTCCGTTTAAACGCCAAGAAAATGGCATTTGTCTTACTCGATGTTTTTGCAATTTTTTCTATTGTAATGACATACAACGATGGACTTAACCAATTCCCGGTACTATCCGGGTCTATTATCCGTATCGGAATTATCTGTTTGGTGCTTTACTATTACTTTGAAGTGTTTAAATATGAATATATCGATGATCTTTCGACAGCACCTGGTTTCTGGATTAAATCCATGTACCTGCTTTATTTCTGCGGCACTTTTGCCCATCATTTATTGATTAACAATGAAAATGCAGGACAGAATGTTTTGGAAAATGTGAATGCCGTTAACTGGATTTTGATCATCGTTTTCAATTTAGTCTTTACATTAGCTATATGGCTGGGAAGAGTTCGGAGAGTTTAGACCTTTTTTTTGTAATCGTAACCGTGGGAATGATCTTGCTTTCCCTGGCTATTATTTCATCTGTATTTCTGTACCAGCAAAAATTGCAGCGAAGAAGGAATCAGCTGAAAAATGTGGAGATTGATTACCAGAAAAACCTTCTGAACGCCAGTATTGAAGCTCGGGAAATGGAGCAGCGAAGAATTGCGTTTGAACTTCATGATGATATCGGATCTACGCTAACTGCTATCAAATTTTCTCTTGCGAATGCCATGGTCGATGAAAGTGTTATGACTAATCTCAATAACGCTATTCAGAAAGTTCGGCGTATTTCGTATGAGTTATTACCTTCCATTTTAGATGAAATGGGACTTCTGTCAGGTGCGGCATCGCTTGTAAATGGTTTAAATGACCAAATTCCGCACATTCATTTTTCTATTCAACCGGTAAAAGATCCGCAGGCACCTGAACAAACCAAAGAAGTTGAACTGGCCTTATACCGTGTTCTTCAGGAATTGCTAAATAACATTGTGAAATATTCGAATGCTTCAACGGTAAACGTGTTGCTGATCCAAAACGAGTTGGGAATAGAACTGATTTTGGACGATGACGGCGACGGCTTTGACCCGCGGAGTGTTGATAAAGCATCCAGCTCGCTCGGATTGCGAAACATGGAGATGCGGATTCAGCAAATTGACGGAAGCCTGAAATTCGAAAAGAAAAATAATGGTACTAGAGTAGTAGTGAAATGGGAAGTGAAAAACAACGAATAAGAGTAGGCATTGCAGAAGATCAGCTGATCTTTCGTCAGGGACTTGAAACTTTGATCAATGGGTTTGATGGAGTTGAAGTGGTGTGTTCGGTTGAAAATGGACAATTGCTGATTGACCAGCTGGATAAAGCGAAATTAGACCTGGTGTTTTTAGATTATCGCATGCCGGTAATGGGTGGACTGGAAACGGTTCAGAAAATCAGGAAAACGAACCAGGATTTGAAGCTGCTGATTCTCTCGATGTATGATGATCATGCATTTGTTGAACTGACTATTGAGTCGGGTGCGAATGGTTATTTATCCAAAGACGATGATCCGAAAGAAATCGAAAAAGCTATCTTATCGGTAGTTGAAACAGGTTATTATCTAAGTGACCGAACATCGAAGATCCTTATTTCGAAGTTGATGATGACCGGGAAGATGAAGCCGAAGTTTGACATTGAAAAACCGGAACTTTCCAGTTTCGAAAAAAGTGTTCTGGACCTTATCTGTAAGGAATATACAAATGAGGAAATGGCAGATACGCTGTTTAAATCGAAAAGAACTATTGAAAGTACCCGAACGTTGATGATGCAGAAAATCGGCGCCCGAAATGTAGTCGGTTTGGTGATGTATGCAATTAAGAATGATCTGATTACCTGATAGTAATCTTAGGAGTTTTTAATTCTTGTTAGAATACCGAAGAACAACTTTTTTTCTGTGCTGGTTTTCATCCATAATTCCTGGCTTTCGAAATTGGAAGTTATCTGTGAGCAAAGTGTATTTATTTTCTCCAGGTTTACTTTCGGGCTGTAGGTGTTGAGAATCAATATTCCGTTTGGCCGCAATAACTGAATTGCTTCCTCAATTAAATGTGGCAAATCACGTTCTAATTTCCATTTTTCTTTGTTTGCGCCTAAGCCCCATGCCGGTGGATCCAACTGAACAAGATCATACTTGTTACCTCGCTTTTTCTCCCGTGCAATAAACTTAAAAGCATCTTCCAAAACCCATTTAATCGTTGAAATCTCCGAGAGTTCAGCATTCTTTTTCCCCCAATCGATCATTCCTTTAACACTGTCGCAATGGATAACTTCCGCACCTGTTTGTGCTCCGAAACAACTTGCTGCGCCGGTGTAGGCAAATGCATTTAGGAATCGTTTAGAAGGATCCAGATGTTCGGAAATAAAACTCCAGTTTACCTGTTGTTCCGGGAAAAGACCAAGATGTTTATTGGAAGTAATTTGGATCAGAAAAGTAAGGCCATTCACTGAAACATTCCAGTTTTCCGGTGATCCGCCTTTCAGTTTTTTCCAGGAACCGGTTAAACTTCCCGCACTTTGGGGGACAAATTCCCAATGTGCCAGTTCGTTCCAATGCTCTTTGGAATATTCCGGTTTAAAATAAGCCTGATGTTCAGGGCGAATTGTGATAATCTCACCCCAGCGTTCCAGTTTCAACTCATCTCCGGCATCAATGAGTTCGTAATTTTCCGGAAAAGGGGCAAAAATCTTCATTCCCGAATTAACGCATGCGCGGCATTTTTTTTCTGCCACCCGTCATTTGTGCCATACGCATCTGGTTTTTAGAAGGTGCATTTTGCAATTGTGCCTGCATCATCTTAATCTGGTCCTTCAGCATACCGCTGCTATCAACTTTTCGCGCTTCGTTCAACAACGAAACTGCTTCTTGTCGTCGGCCCGTTTGGGCGCAAATACCTGCGAGGTGCATACGTGCCATTGCCTGATCATGTCCGCGTTTTAATCCAAGGGCCATAGCTTTTCTCAAATGAGCTTCACTTTTAGCCGGACCAAATTCCTGGGAATTCAACAAAGCCTGCATGTAAATTACATAAGCGTGCTGTCTGCGCGGCAATAATTGAGGATGTGTAATTCTGTTCATGGCACGGGCAGCTTTTTCCTGGTTTCCTGTACGCATGTGATTTATAGCCATAGCTACATTTTCATTGATAATGAAAGTTGCACCTACGATAGCCGTAATAAGAAAAGCGAAAATTCCCCATCCCCAGTAACCTGTGTAGAAAGAATAATAAGTTGTAAATAACAAGGCTGCAGCAAGTACACAGCGGATAATAAATGAGATCATAGTTTAATCAATTGTTGCAATACATTTTAATTCAATCGCGATAGGAGTAGGAAGTGAGTTAATCTCAACGGTTGTTCTGCAAGGTAAATTGTCTTTAAAATACTCTGCGTAAATCCGGTTGTAAGTATGAAAATCACGCTTCATATTTACTAAAAACACAGTAACATCAACTAGTTTATCCCAGCTTGAACCGGATTCTTCCAAAATGATCCGCACATTGTCGAATACACTTCGGCATTGTGCTTCAAAATCAAATTGAATGAAATTTCCGTTTTTATCCAATTCCAATCCCGGAACAGCCGAGTCTGTTGCGTCTGAACCCGCAACGCGCGGACCAACACCCGACAAAAACAGCAAATTACCCACTTTTCTGGCGTGAGGATAAAGTCCAACTGGTTTTGGAGCTAATGAAGTTGAAATGCGTGACTCTTCAGACATGTTCTTGAATTTTGACACAAAGATAAGGGTTTGAAGGAATAATTTTACATCAATAAAATATTAACTTTGGCACTTGCGATGAAGAAATCCATGAATCATATAGCCGTTATCGGTGGCGGAAGCTGGGCTACGGCATTGGTGAAAATCCTTTGTAATAACCGTGATACGGTTCATTGGTACATGCGCAACGAAGATGCTATTCAACACATAAAAGCATACAAGCACAATCCGCATTATTTGCAATCTGTTGAGTTTGATCTGAACAAGATTGATGTCTCTAATGATTTGGAAGGAATTATTTCCAGGGCAGATGTATTGATCATTGCAACACCTTCTGCTTTTCTTGTGAAGCTATTTGAGAACGTAGACATCGCTTTGTTCAAAGGAAAAATCGTTTATTCGGCTGTAAAAGGAATTGTTCCGGAATATAATGCAATCCCCGCACGTTTCTTCCACAAAACATTTGGAACACCGTATTCGGATATTGGAATTATTTCAGGTCCGTGCCATGCCGAAGAGGTTGCGCTTGAACGTTTGTCTTATCTTACAATTGCATCGCCGAATGAAATTCAGGCAAAAGATATGGCAAACGCATTGGCATGCCGTTATATCAAAACCACGGTTTCTGATGATTTGTTCGGGACAGAATTATCGGCAGTTTTAAAGAATGTGTATGCTCTTGCAGCTGGAATTTGCGCTGGTTTGGGATACGGAGATAACTTTCAGTCGGTGCTTATTTCAAACGCTATTCAGGAAATTGAGAATTTCATTGATGAGGTAAGCCCGATTCACCGCGACGTGAAATCAAGTGCTTATTTGGGCGATTTGTTGGTTACAGCCTATTCGAAATTTTCAAGGAACAGAACTTTTGGTTTCATGATCGGAAAAGGATATTCTGTGAAAACTGCCCAGTTGGAAATGGAAATGATTGCTGAAGGGTATTATGCTACGAAATGTGTGATCGAGATCAATAAAAAGTTCAATGTCGAAATTCCAATTGTTCAGGCAGTTTACAACATTCTGTATGACAAGATTTCACCTGCTATCGAAATGAAAATTCTGAGTGATCGTTTGACTTAATTCGTTTTCGAACGAAAATTCTTTGGAGTTTCACCACTGGTTTTTTTGAAGTACAAATGAAAATGCGGGTAGTTATCAAATCCCAATAATTCAGAGATTTGCAACAAACTCAGACTTTCCTCAACCAATAATCTTTTTGCTTCCAGAACAACGCGCTCTGTAATCAGAATTCCGGTTCCTTTTCCCGTATTGTTTGTGCAAACACGATGAAGATGTTTTACAGTCATTCCCAAGGCTGCTGCATAAAATGCCGGACTTTTTTCTTGTCTGAAGTGTTTCTCCAACAATTCTTCGAATCGTGAAAAATGTGCGGTGTAAAGCCGGTTCCTGTTTTCCGAAACCATTTTCCTGGAAGTGAATTTTCGGTCTAACTCCAGGTATACCAACTGAACAAGAGCTGAGATCTTTTGAAAACTGTGAGTCGTGATTTTGTGATATTCCCGGTAAATCTCTTCAAAATAACCGCGAATCAAACTGTTTGCTGTTTCCAGTTCGATATGATGATTGCTTTCTCCTAACTGGAAAAACGACCATTGTTTCAATTCCAGATAATGCGGATAAAGGCGGTAGAAATCTGCTGAATGAAAGAAAATCCATCCCTCAGGTTCTTCTTCAAATGTCCAGTTATGTACTTGTTCCGGCTGAAGAAAAAATACCGCGCCGGGTTTTATGTCGTATTCTGTAAAATCTATCTGGTGCTTTCCTATCCCTTTTGTGAAGTAGATTGTTAGATAGAAATCATGCTTGTGAGGTTTGGTAATATCTGAATGATAGCGCAACAAATGCCTGGAAAACCGGTTGATGTAAAAAGCCTGGAATTTTCCGTTTTCATCAAATTGGTCAATTGGTAACCGGGGGAAATTCATTTCGTAAATGTACGATTTATATAATTTATTGACTCTTTTATATGATACTTAGCATGATAGTCTGCAGTAATTTTGAATAAAAATGGTCATGAACAGGTTTATAAACGCTTTGAAGGGAAATTGTCCGAAATGTGGAAAGACTAAAATCTTTAGCACAAAAGGTTCGCTGCTGCTGTTTAAAGAACCGAAAATGAATAGCAGCTGTTCAGAATGTGGATATCATTTCGATAAAGAACCTGGTTATTTCATCGGTGCAATGTACATCAGCTACGGAATGGCAATCCTCGAATTGATTCCTACGTTTCTGATCTTTTTCTGGATTGTTCCGCTTTGGGCACTGTTTACTATTTTGATGGTAGTGTTGTTTGGTGCTATGTTTTTCAACTTTCGTTTATCACGGATTTTATGGATCCATATCTTTCAGCAGTAGTTGGCTTTATAAGCCGTTGAAAAATAATCGAATGCCTAAATCAGTTTAGTGAAAATTTGTTTTTTTGATGCTTGTTTATTTCCGTAGATTTGGGAGAATACTACGACAAATGAAAACACTTTTTCTCCTTTTTGGGATGCTTACTGCATTTACCGGGTTTTCCCAAACCACAGAATTTTTAGGATATTGCCAGCATGCTTATGAGGAATTTCCGCTTTTACCGAGGGGAATTCTGGAAGCGTCGGCTTTCACACAAACGCGCTTCGATCATTTGAGCGGAAATCAGCAAGAGTCGTGCAGCGGTTTGCCGCAGTCGTTCGGTTATTTTGGAATGGTGGCCGATGGAAAGGGATATTTCAAGGAAAACCTTTCATTAGTAGCAGGTGTTTCTAAATTCTCTGAAAATGAGATTAGAAACAATCCCCAAACCGAAGTTCTGGCGTATGCGAAAACATTAAATCACTTTTATTCGAAAGTGAAAAGTCTGAAGCTGGAATTGTCCCTGGTTGCTGTGTTAAGTGAAATTTCATATTTATCCGACTCAGGAAAAGTGAATCTTTATGCACGGGATGCCGAAGCTTACGAACTCTTTCGCTTTTTGAATGATAACGTCAATGCAGCAAAGTTTCATTTTCCGGCGTATCATTTGGATTTGAA
The DNA here is from genome assembly GCA_965649925.1 of uncultured Fluviicola sp. Lineage (GTDB taxonomy): Bacteria > Bacteroidota > Bacteroidia > Flavobacteriales_D > Crocinitomicaceae > Fluviicola. The sequence goes on along the minus strand of CBFGMW010000009.1, from coordinate 6,519 downwards.
TGTTGCTTTTGGTCAGAATGCTGCATTGCTGGGTGCCACGAAAGTGATTTTTGGGACTACAGGAATAGAAACCGAAAGCGGTTTGAAGTATAAACCTTCAGTCTCTTCGGCAAAATCTACGGAATACACACCTGCAATTTGGAATCCTGCTCCAACGTGTAATTACAGTTCAAGGAACGGAACTGCCATTTCCGCAATCACCATTCATACTATTCAGGGAAGCTATGCCGGAGCAATTTCCTGGGCACAGAATTGTAATTCAAGTGTTTCGTATCATTACGTGGTGCGTTCTTCCGACGGACAGGTAACTCAAATGGTCGCCGAAGCAAATAAAGCGTGGCATGTCGGGTCTGAAAACCCGTATACAATTGGTTACGAACACGAAGGGTATGTTGATAATGCGAGCTGGTATACTACCGCTATGTACAATGCTTCTGCCGGAATTACCAGAGATATTTGCCAGAGTGGTTATGGAATAAGTCCTTTACGAACATTTTCAGGAGCGGCAACAAGCGGAACGAATGTATTAGGAGGCTGCACAAAAATTAAAGGCCATCAGCATTTCCCGAATCAATCGCACACTGATCCCGGAATTAACTGGAACTGGGCGTTGTACTATACATTGGTGAATAATAACCCCGCTCAAACCGTTGTTTCTACTGCAACAGGTACGTTTACGGATTCGGGTGGCGCTGCTGCGAATTATAGTGATGATGAACGAACGTTCACATTGATTCAGCCTGCTGGTGCTTCCAGTATCACTTTGACTTTTTCCGCCTTTAACACAGAAGTAAATTGGGATTATATGTATATCTATGACGGAGCAACGAATACTTCTCCGTTGATTGGAACATATACCGGGACCAATTCCCCGGGAACGGTTACTTCTTCCGGTGGTTCTCTTTTAGTTGAGTTCAGAAGCGATTGTTCAACTGTGGCGGCAGGTTGGTCAGCAACCTGGACAAGCGTTATTCCAACAACTACACCTCCTGATGCGATGGCTCCAACAACAGCTATTAATTCCATCGGACAATGGATTACAGATGATTTTTCTGCAAGTTTTATTGACCAGGATAATGCCGGCGGAAGCGGTTTGGAAAAAGCGTATTACCAGGTAATCGATTATGATGGCACTGATTGGCGTGCAAATGCCGGTAAAGGATTCTTCAGTGATAATTTTGATCAGGCCGCAATTCACACTGACTGGACATCTGAAACAGGTACATGGGCCTTGTCGAATGGAGCGTTAACCCAAACAGATGAAGCAAACGCAAATACAAATATCCATACCGACCTGACTCAAGACCTAAGCAATCGTTATTTGTATCATTGGGCAGGTTCAATTTCGGGTGCCGGAACAAATAGGCGTGCCGGTTTCCACTATTTCTGTTCAGATGCAACCTTGCCAAACAGGGGAAATTCATATTTCGTCTTTTTCCGCCTGGATAATGCGAAAGTACAATTGTACAAGGTTACGAATGATACGTACGCTTTGGTTGACGAGGTGAGTTTTACTTTTACCGCCGGTTCGTGGTACGATTTCAAAGTTATTTACGATCGTATTTCGGGAAAACATCAGGTTTATATTGATAATGCCCTGGTTCAAACTTATGTTGATGCTGCACCATATACAACAGGAAATGCCATTTCTTTCCGTAGTGCGAATGCAACTTATGCAGTCAATAATCTGAAAGTTTATCGTTCACGTTACCCAACTGTCAATATCGGAATAGATGCCGGACAAGAACTGCGTTATCAATCGCCTGGCCCAAGCGAAGCCGCAGGAAGAATAAAATCTATTGTTCAGGATAGCGCCGGTAATTTATCGGCAATTCAATCTTTGGATGTATTGGTAGACTGGACACCGCCGTTGGATGTTTCTCTTGTCAACGACGGAGTAGGAGCGGATATTGCTACAAGCAACAATACTTCAACCATTGAAGCAAACTGGTCAACAACCACAGATCCGAATTCAGATATTAACTCGTATTGGTATGCTGTGGGAACAACAGCGGGAGGAACAGACATTGTTCCATGGACAGATAATTACTGGAACACGAATGTAAGTATCGGCGGATTGAGCCTGCAAATCGGAACGATCTATTATGTTTCGGTAAAAACGAAGAATGGTGCCGGATTGTTTTCAGGTGTTACGAGTTCAAATGGTCAGTTAATTGTTGCACCGACAGATTCTCCGGTTGCCAATTTCTTTTCTCAAAACACAATTGTCTGTAATACAGAAAACGTGTTTTATGAAAACACGAGTTCAAATTCAACAAGTTATGAATGGACGTTCGAAGGCGGCTTTCCGGCGACGAGTTCTGATGTTGAACCAGGCGTTCAGTATTCTGCTTCCGGAACGTTTGATGTTACCTTGGTTGCGATCGGACCTGCCGGTTCAGATACAATCGTTCAAACTGTGAATGTGGAAGTAAGCTCACCGGTTAGTGCGTCTTTCAGTACCAATGCTGCTATAGTTTATTTACCGAATGCCATGGTAACCTGCACCAATAGTTCGCAAAATGCGAATGGCTACATCTGGGATTTCGGTGATGGAGCAACAAGTACTGATGTAAATCCGTGGAACCAGTATTCGGTTGCCGGAGAATATGATGTGCAGCTTATTGCAGCGAATGATGCCTGTCCGAACGACACTGCTCTGATTCATGTAAGTGTGATTGATAATGTTGGTTTGAGCGAAAGTGAATTAGATAATCTAAGTGTTTTCCCTAATCCTTCTTCTGATATAGTTACCGTTATCAGTACGGCCGAAAACTTGAACGTAAAACTTTACGATGTTTCTGGCAGATTGATCCTGGAAAGAAAAATGAGTGGAAAGCAGATCGAATTAAATGTTAGTGGGTTATCGAATGGAATGTACCGATTAGTGCTGGTTGATAAAACTGATTTGATTCTCTCGGAAAACATATTGGTGGTAGAATAAAAAAGTCGGGGTGAAAAATTTTTCACCCCGACGACTTTTTTATACTGTTAGTATCTGTTATACCAAATCAACAATTAGTGCTTCATCGGTCTTTGTTACTTTTAGCAATCCGTTTTTTGTCAAACCTTTGATACTTGTATCCCAGGCCTTATTGCTCAAATTAACGGTTGTTTTCAGGTTATTCAATTCCATGCTTTTTTCACGCTGCATGATTTCGAAGATCAGTTTTTCGTTCTCATTCAAAGCTACCTGAACAACTTTTTCAGGGCGCATCTGCGGGAAGAACAATACTTCCTGGATTGAGGGATTATCTGTCAGGTACATAATCAAACGATCCATCCCAATTCCTAACCCTGACGTTGGTGGCATTCCGTATTCCAAAGCACGCAGGAAGTCCTGGTCAATTAAACCGTTTGCTTCATCGTCGCCTTTTTCAGCCAAACGTACCTGGTCTTCAAAACGCTCACGCTGATCAATCGGGTCATTCAGCTCAGAATATGCGTTCGCAATTTCTTTTCCGCAAATCATTAATTCGAATCGTTCCGTAAGCTCCGGGTTGTCGCGGTGTGTTTTGCACAATGGCGACATTTCTTTTGGATAGTCGGTGATGAACGTTGGCTGAATGTAATTTCCTTCACATTTCTCACCAAAAATCTCGTCAATCAATTTTCCTTTCCCCATGGTTTCGTCAACGGCTATACCCATTCCTTTTGCGGCAGCACGCAATTCGTCTTCTGATTTTCCGTCAATATCGAATCCGGTAAAATCAATAATCGATTGGCGCATGGTTACGCGTTTGTATGGCGCTTTAAAGCTGATGTTGTGATCGTTGAATGTACATTCCGGTTTTCCGTTAACAGCAATTGCACAATGCTCGAGCAAACGCTCCGTGAAGTCCATCATCCAGTTGTAATCTTTGTACGAAACGTAGATTTCCATAGCTGTAAATTCCGGATTGTGTGTTCTGTCCATTCCTTCGTTGCGGAAGTTTTTGGAGAACTCATATACACCGTCAAAACCGCCAACGATCAATCTTTTCAGATACAATTCGTTTGCAATACGCATGTAAAGCGGAATGTCTAATGCGTTGTGATGCGTCATAAACGGTCTTGCTGCAGCACCACCCGGAATTGCCTGTAAAACCGGAGTTTCAACTTCCATATATCCGGCGTCATTAAAGAAATTACGCATGGCCGTAAACAATTTTGTCCGTTTGATGAAAACTTCTTTCACCTGCGGATTCACTACCAAATCAACATAACGCTGACGGTAACGCAATTCAGGATCAGTAAATGCATCATGTACATTTCCATCTGCATCGGTTTTAGCAACGGGAAGCGGTTTCAATGATTTGCTGAGCAAAGTAAATTCTTTCACGTGCACAGAAACTTCCCCAACCTGCGTTTTGAAAACTTCCCCTTTTACGCCAATGAAATCTCCTAAATCAAGGAATTTTTTGAAAACGTCGTTGTACAATGATTTGTCTTCACCCGGACACAATTCGTCGCGGTTAAAGTAAACCTGGATTCTTCCTTCCGAATCCTGGAGTTCGGCAAAAGAAGCTTTTCCCATTACGCGCTGGCTCATCATACGGCCTGCCAGGCAAACCTGTTTACCTTCTTCGTAATTGTTTTTTATCGTAGCAGAAAGTGAATCAACCGGATATAAAGCAGCCGGGTAAGGATCAATTCCTGCTTCTCTGATATTTTGCAGCGTCTGTCTGCGCTGAATTTCCTGTTCTGATAATTCTTGTGACATCTTTCTAAATATTATTGGACTTAATGACAATAGACTCAGGACTTATTTTGTCTAGCCCTTTTTATTGGGTACTGAGCTTGTCGAAGCATCAATTTTACATTTTCAATTCCGGTGGTTGAGTGCAGTTGAAAATTACCAGGTCGGGCAGCTGTCGCATCCGTTTCTTGGTCTGAAATATAATAAAACGCCTGCCGCAGCATAGTATGACGAAAAGCAAAAATCCTGGCGTGCAAACTGATTTTTGTCATTCAATCTTGTCTTTACATGAGGCAAATTTACGTATCCTAGTGCACTTTCCATTTGTACGAAGAAATGTTTATAGAATTCTAAGCGTAAACTTGCATTTAATGAAAGATGCAACCCGGAAAGAGAAGCAGTTGCGAACGAATGCTCGCGTGCAAAATTTAAATCTGCGAACGTTAACACCGGTCCTGTTCCTAATCCAATATTTCCTGTGAGTGCAAGTTGTCGTTTTGAGCCTATTTCATACAAATCGAATGAACGCATCAATTCAAATCGAATCAGGTTACATCCGTTCGTAAGTTCATAATGAAACGTATCGATATCTGTCACCACAGGTTCGTCCGTGTGATTTCCAGCCCAGGATGAATTCACGTTTTCTCCTACGTGTCCGTCAAGTAAAACGTGATTTTGATCTGCCATCACATATTTGTAATGATCAACTCCCAGGGAAACCGCCCACTTGTCGGAAATGTAATATCCCAAACGCCCGTTGTACTGTGGAACAGTTAATCGGTCAGGTGAGAAATAGTTTTTCACCGAAAACGTATCGGGCCTGTCGTAAGCAGTAACCCCTTTTAGTTTAAAGTCATAATCAGACCCAACAAAACGAATGTCGGATTTGGTGTAATATGATCGGTTATATCCCCAATAAAAAAAGAACGTTCCCGCAGCCGTGCTGTGTTTTTTCTTATGCTTTGAAACCTGAGCGTACGAATTAGAAGCGCAAATGCTGCTGATAACTACGGTAAGTAAAGCAAAAAAGGTGGTTTTTATTTTCATTCATCGTGGGTTTGATGTAACTATATTTATTTTGACATTTTCAAATATGCAACTTCTTTTTCTGTAAGGTGACGATAGAACCCCCTTGGTAAATCTTTTTTCGTCAGACTTGCAAATTGAACACGGTCGAGTTTCACAACCTGGTAACCCAATTTCTCGAACATACGACGAACAATTCGGTTTTTTCCGGAGTGAATTTCAATACCTACTTCACGTGAAGACTTGCTGTCTTTTACATACTCCACATGATCGGCTGCAATTCGGCCATCGTCTAATTCAATTCCTTTCAGTAATAACTCAATATGTTCACTTGTTACAGGTTTATCAGTTTCCACCTGGTAAATTTTCTTAGCCTGGTAACGAGGGTGGGTTAGTTTCTTTGCCAAATCACCGTCATTTGTAAACAAAAGCAATCCTGTCGTATCTCTGTCCAGTCTTCCAACCGGGTAAATACGTTCCTTACAAGCCTTGAATACCAATCCCATTACTGTTTTACGCCCCCATGGATCATCCATTGTTGTAATGAAATCTTTTGGTTTGTTCAGTAAAACATAACGTTTTGTTTCAGCATTAATGGTTTGATCATCATATTGAACCTTATCTCCTGGTTTCACTTTGTAACCCATTTCGGTAATCACAACTCCATTTACTGAAACAACCCCTGTTTCGATCAGAACATCTGCTTCACGACGAGAGCAAACACCTGCATTCGATAAATATTTGTTCAAACGAACTTCGTCTTCATTAAATGTCGGAAGCGGATCACCCTTACGCACTTTTGGTGCTGGGAATGA
>CBFGMW010000008.1:0-16941 GCA_965649925.1 uncultured Fluviicola sp. | reverse complement strand
TATCTCCTGTACGCCAAGTTCGATTTGTCACTAAAAGAACCCCTTTTCCACCTGGCACTTCCGGCATATTTTATATACATCCTGCTGACATCCTGGTTATTAACGCGGATTTTTAGGAATGAAGATCTTAACCGTGAAATTCAGCATATTACATTTATTCTCATTCAGGGAATCGGACTTGTATACCTCTTATTGATATTTATAGATTATTATCAGCCGATTTTACCTGGAGCCCGATCTATTCTTTTGTTCATTCCAATCATCGTGCTGCTTGCATTTCGCATCTTACGATCAGCAGTTTTGGCATGGCGAGAAAACATGCCTTGGTATTATATTATTTTGTACTTTTGGACGCTCGAAATTTTACCCGTGCTGGTGGTTTTAAAACTGCTCTTTCCGGATTGGTTTCGAGAGTGGATTGTATAGAACGTATTACTAAAACTACAAACCTTGAGTGTTAAAACTATTTTGGTTTCACAACCGAAACCGGAGGGAGATAAGTCGCCATACTTCGACTTAGCGGAAAAATATAAGTTAAAAATAGATTTTCGCCCGTTTATTCATGTAGAAGGAATTGGCGCTCAGGAGTTCAGAACTCAGAAAGTCAATATTCCGGAGCACACAGCAGTGATACTAACTTCAAAACAGGCTGTTGATCATTTCTTCAGGATCGCAGAAGAAACTCGTTTTGAAGTACCCGATACCATGAAGTACTTCTGTATTTCAGAGGCAGTAGCTCTGTATCTCCAAAAATATGTTGCGTACAGAAAACGCAAAATATTCTTTGGAAAACAAACCATTGAAGACTTAATTGATCCGATCAAAAAACACAAAGGAGAAAAATTCCTGTTACCGTGTACTGATATTCTTCGCGACAAAATTCCTGAAACACTGGAAGCAGCGAAAATCAATTTTACAAAAGCAATGCTTTACCGAACAGTAGCATCTGACCTAAGTGATTTGGAAGATGTTTATTACGATATGCTTGTATTCTTTAGTCCCGGAGGTATTGAATCATTATTTAAAAATTTCCCGGATTTCAAACAAAACGACACTGTAATTGCAGCGTTTGGTCCAACAACGGCAGGAGCAGTTGAAAAACATAATCTTCGCCTTGACTTAACAGCTCCTATTCCCGAAGCTCCAAGTATGACAGCAGCTATCGAACTCTTCATTAAAGGAAACGGAAAGAAAAAATAAATTCAGCTTAAAAAACATTAAAAGGTATCAGTCGCGGCTGATGCCTTTTTTAGGCTCCGAAAACAAAAAAATCACCCTAAAGGTTTTAACCAAATCGATGTTGGAAATTATGTTAAAACCACAATTTAGTTTGTTTACTTATCGCCAACTTTGTGCACAGTAGACAAATCATTACTTTTATACAAGTTTACGAAAGGTTTTATGGCGCAAAAGACATCTGACAAAACGTCCGTTTTCAACGAAAAACAGCACAAACGTGCAACCATTGCTTACTGGTTATTTGCAACGTTCCCTATTTATTTCATTGCATTTCTAATCCTTTTTCAATCGGAAGATGATTTACCGCCTGTTGCAATGCTTGACAATCCGCCGGAACTACTCGCTTCAGTTGTACTGGCCGACGACGGGGAAACAGAATTGGGAAAATACTGGAAAATTAACCGCACCAGTGTAAAATACAAGGAAATCAGCTCTAACATCACCGATGCATTAATTGCCACGGAAGATCAGCGTTTTCAAGATCACTCCGGAGTTGATTTTAAAGCAATTGGTCGGGCTATTTTCAGCTTAGGCGGTTCGGGCGGAGCATCAACCATTTCGCAACAACTTGCTAAACAATTGTTTACCATTCGCAAGCAGGAACGACAAGAAATGGCACTTGCTATGGGCCAGGAAATTGATGCTGTTCCATCTTCAAGCTTTGGCCGCAAATGGCAGCGGTTGAATGAAAAAGCACAGGAAAACATTATTGCAACACGTTTAGAGAAACGGTATACCAAAGAGGAAATCATTACGATGTACCTGAATCAATTTGATTTCCTGTACAACGCCGTTGGAATTGCGAATGCATCCAAAGTTTACTTCAATAAAAAACCGGCACAATTAAGCAAAGAAGAAGCAGCAATGCTGGTTGGAATGTGTAAGAATCCAACACTTTACAATCCGTATACTTTTAAAATTAAAAATTACCGTCAGAAAATTGCTACAAACAAAGGTGTTTCTCCGGAAAGCGTTTCCAGCGCTGAAGTAGCAGAAGCACGTGCAAAAGATTCTACGCGGGCAATTGAACGAAGAAACCAGGTTTTGTATCAATGGTTAAGTAATTCGGAAGACAATAATGAAGCATTGCGTCACAAACTGACCAGAGCTGAATATGACGTTCTTGTAAAAAAACCAATCATTGTTGATTACCAGGAAGTAGACCACAAAACAGGTTCGGCACCCTATTTCAGAGAACAATTGCGTCAGGAGATCAAAACAATTTTCAGCGAGAAAAATCCGGATGGTTCACTGAAACACAAGCGTGAAGACGGGATGCCGTATGACATCTATAGCGACGGGCTAAAAATCTATACAACCATTAACGCCAACATGCAGCAGTATGCTGAAGAGGCGATGGAAAAACATTTGAAAGAATCACTTCAGCCGGAATTCGACAGAAACAACCGCGGACTGAAAAACTGGCCTTTCTCCAATCAGATAAAAGAAGAAGAGGTTAAAAAATATTTGAACGATTGTATGGTCCGTTCTAACAGGTGGATCAACATGTCAAATGCCGGTTATACTGAACAAGACATAAAGAATTCCTTCAATGAACCGGCAGAAATGCGTGTGTTCAGCTGGAAAGGCGATACCGATACTATTATGAAACCAATCGATTCCATTCGGTATTACAACTCCTTCCTGCAGTCAGGGCTGGTTTCAATTGAACCTTCAACAGGATTTGTAAAAGCATGGGTAGGTGGAGCAAACTTTCAGCATTTTGCCTATGATCACGTTCGACAAGGAAAACGCCAGGTAGGATCTACCATTAAACCCTTTGTTTACGGAGCCGGAATTACTATGAAAGTAGTACAGCCGGGAATGGTTATTCCAAACATCAACTACTGTGTAGATCTATTCGATCCGAGCGGAAATCCCGATGGACAATGGTGTCCGCGCAACTCCGACGGAAGTGGAAAAGGCGGAACGGTTTCCATCAAAAAGGGACTGGCCTTATCTATGAACAACGTTGCTGTTTATGTTATGAAACAAATGGGCGCAACGGCAGGACCGCAATCGGTCGCCAAGTTAATGCGTGACATGGATATTGACCTGGAAGACCGCGATATCGTTCCGGCCATGTGTCTGGGATCAATGAGTTTATCCCTTTATGAATTGGTTGCTGCTCAGGCAACATTTGTAAACAAAGGTATTTACAACCGCCCCACAACCATTCTTCGTATTGAAGACCGTGCCGGAAACGTTATTTACAGTGCTAAAAACTATCAAAAAGAAGCCATTAACGAAATAGTTGCGTACACCGTTTTGAAAATGATGAAGGGTGTGGTAGAGGGCGGAACCGGAAGCCGTTTAAGAGGTGGAGCATCCTATGCCGGAATTCGCTATCCAACAGCTGGTAAAACCGGTACAACACAAGATAATTCGGATGGTTGGTTCGTTGGATTAACTCCGGATCTTGCTACAGGTGTTTGGGTTGGAGCGGAAAGCAGAAGTGTCAGGTTCCGATCAACATTGCTTGGTCAGGGAGCAAACACATCGCTTCCTATTTATGGATATTACATGAACAAAGTGTATAAGGATCCAAAAATACCGATCTCAACCCGTGATTTTGAAGTTCCAAGAGGATACGACGATTCCGTCTTTAATTTGACAGGAGAAGAAATACCGGAACCGTCAGAAGATACGCTGGATGTTCCATCAGTTGACCCCATAGATTTATTTAATTAGCAGCATGAACAAAGTAGTAAAAGACGTTGAAGCCGCATTAGAAGGAATTGAGAACGGAATGACCTTAATGGTAGGTGGCTTCGGACTCTGTGGAATTCCTGAAAATTCGATTGCGCAGCTTGTAAAACTTGGAGTTAACGGCTTAACATGTATTTCAAACAATGCCGGGGTCGATGACTTTGGATTGGGATTGCTTCTTCAAAAGAAACAAGTGAAGAAAATGGTTTCATCCTATGTTGGTGAGAACGATGAGTTTGAACGCCAGATGCTTTCGGGTGAACTGGAAGTTGACCTAATCCCACAGGGATCATTAGCAGAACGCTGCAGAGCCGGCGGTGCCGGGATTCCCGCATTTTTTACCCCTGCTGGATACGGAACTGAAGTTGCGGAAGGAAAAGAGGTACGCGTCTTTAATGGCAAACCTCATATATTGGAAACAGCACTTACTGCCGATTTTGCCATTGTAAAAGCATGGAAAGGAGATACCGAGGGCAACCTGATCTTTAAAGCAACTGCGCGCAATTTTAACCCCATGATGGCTATGGCCGGAAAAATCACCATTGCTGAAGTAGAAGAATTAGTTCCGGCAGGCGAGTTAGACCCCAACTCGATTCATACTCCGGGGATTTTTGTTCAACGCATTTTCCAGGGTGAAAAATTTGAGAAACGTATTGAGCAGCGGACTGTTCGTCAAAAATAACTTGAGATGATTGCCTATTTTGATTTAAAAAACAAGTGGTTTATAGGACCACTTTTTTTATTTCTTCTGACTTACGCAATACTTCGGGCGTACTTCGTTGATCCTTTACTGGATGAACTTGGCACTTTTTATTGGTATATCCAAACCGGAAAAATTCTGGGAGCCAATGCTGCGCTCGATGCAAACAATCACATCCTGAATTCTTTCTTCTCGCGCGGAATGTATTTATTGGCCGGTGATCATTTTTTTGCTTTCCGATTCCTTTCCCTTGCTTCTTTCGTGCTCTACTTTTTTTCCACGAGACATTTCGTACAGAAAAACATTGACAAATCTGTTGCCTGGGTTATTTTCCTGGCTCTGAACATGATTCCGTGGATCTTTGAATATTTCTCCTATTCACGCGGGTACGGATCAGCATTGGCCTTGTTTTTCACTGCATTCTGCGTTCTCCAAAAATGGCAGAAAACACAACTGCCTAAGCACTATTTGCTCCTACTCCTACTTTTCTGGCTCACGATTGTTTCCAACTTGTCAATGTTTATTCCGGGGTTTTTCCTTTTTGCATATAGCCTGCTTCAGATGGTTCTGCATTGGAAGGAACTAAAATCAAAATTATGGCATATCGTCTTAATATGCGTTTTCCTTTTCGCCCTAACACTCATCTACCTATACGCAGAGGAGCTTAAGGCAGCAGGAGCTCTCTGGTGGGGCTCAAGAGCCGGATTATGGGAAATTACCGGTAAATCACTGGCAGTCAATGTGCTATTTAATGATAACGACAATTGGCAGCTAATACTTTTCGCACTTTTCGGGATTATTGGATTTACATTTGTTGTGTTATGGCTTCGAAAAAAATCTATTGCTTTTATTGACGAACCCGTATTCTGGGTAACCGGATTGTTTTTTCTTGCTTTGCTTGCCGCAGTTTTCATGGCTTTATTCATGAAGGTAAACTACCCTATGGATCGTGTTGGCATGTACCTGGTTCCTTTATTCATATTGGTTTTAGGGCTCAATTTCTCTAAATTCCAAGTCCTCAAATGGCTATTAATTGCGTTGCTTTGGTTCCCGGTTAGTTTTATTTGGAAAATGAATCTTTACACATCCGTTTTTTCTCCTGCCGATCGAATCCAGCCAGCAATGTATGCCCGAATCAAAAAGGAGTTGAAGCCCGGAGATGTTCTGTCCGGAGACTATTCCACAAGCGTTATTTATGCGTATAACGAGCGCTCCAAAGCCACGCCGCACATGGGTGTTGACAATTTTCCGGATACGCTTACACGAGGAGATTATCACCTTTCATGGATACACAAATTAGATTGGCCAAACTACACATGTGTTTACCGGGAACCGGTTTCAGGAACGCGTTTGTATAAACGAATATCGAAGCCCAAACGTCGATTATTATTAGACACCATTATTCAGGTACAAGATTGTGCTCTGCTATATGTCCCTGTTCTTTCTTTCAACTTGAAAAAGTACGGAAATCCTGAAATCGTGCAAACCTGGACAACCGGGAATATCTCTCTTGATAAACCATCTCTTGAATTGAACTTGATTCATGCTGTTATCGTGAAAAACAACGAAAACAGACAAATTCACTCAACAAGATTCTCGTGGTATTTCGGTCACAAACTTAATTCTAGTTTTAATTTCCCTAATCATCCGCTAGCCATGAAGCCGGATGAAACAGATTTGCTGCTTTTCCTGATAAATCCCGAAACAAGAAAAGTGACTTTAAAGAATTTACGCGTACGCATCTATTCAGTAGAAAACAACCGGTGAGGAAACAATCGGATAATATAACCTTGTCTCGTATCGTCAGATTTGTATTCTGTTTGTCGGGAATATTTCTGATATCAAGCTGTAAAACTGAAGCTCCAGAATGCACCGATATTCCTACACTTCACATTCTGGAAAACGGAATTGCATGGGATAAAAAATCGAAATGTACCATTATTGTTAATGATTGCGGAAAAATTGACACACTAACGGCAAGAACAAAATTCAGGGGAGGTTTTTCATCTAAATACGAGAAACATTCTTATACGCTGGAGTTTGATGAGAAACAAAAGTTTCATCAGCAAAAATTATCAAAAAACTGGGTGCTTAATGCCAATTACATCGACAGGTCCTTTATGCGGCACAAATTGAGCTATGATCTATTCCGGCAAATGGATCCAAAAAACAATAAAGCTCCTCATTGTGAATACGTTTGGGCAAAAGACAACGCCAACGAAACAGGATTGTACCTGCTCATGGAACGTATGGACCGGATTCGCCTGAATGTACAAAAAGGACAGAAAGGAGCCTTTGTCTGCAAATCTCCGCCAATTTTTCTCGATCGTTCGCTTACACCAAACCGTGATTCACTTTATTTCGACAGCATGGAATTTCCGAAGAAAAAAAAGAAAAAGCGGCTGGCCATGAAGCATTCGAAATTGAAACAACTTGAATCACTGGTGTATAAAGCGAACGATGCGGCTTTCGAAAAAAAGGTTTTCACACTAATTGACCAGAATAGTTTTATTGACTGGCAGCTGATTATTTTGTTCACGAATAGTGGCGATGCTCAACTCAAGAACTATTGTATTTACCAAACCAGTACAACGGCAAAACTGAAAATCGCCATTTGGGATTATGATCATAGCTTTGGAAGAGACGGGAATAGTGAACCGAATATGTGTGAGCGTGTGGTAGACGAGAAACAAAATCCCCTAATTCGCCGTTTAATCGAATTAAATCCGGATCATTTCAACGAAAAACTTTCAAAGCGCTATAAAGAATTGCGAAAAACCGTTTTCACAAGAAAAAATGTGCTTCGGTTAATCTCGGAAAATAACAAGATCATAGCTCCGTATATTCCTAAAAATCAAAAGATCTGGCCCACAAATGCCTCGTGGTATTTTGACAACATGAATTACCGGCAGGATCTTGCGATGATAAAAAGATATGTTTCCCTTAGATTGAAGCAGCTTGATCAGCGCTTTAAGATCAAAAAATCTTAATTTGGTCATTCAAAATTCAGCAACATGGCACTAGACAAAACAGGAATTGCAAAAAGAATTGCTCAGGAATTGCAAAATGGTTGGTACGTAAATCTGGGAATCGGAATCCCAACTCTGGTTGCCAATTATATTCCAGAAGGGATTGATGTTGAGTTCCAGTCAGAAAACGGAATTTTAGGCATGGGCCCTTTTCCGTTCGAAGGAGAAGAAGATGCCGATTTAATCAACGCAGGAAAACAAACTGTTACTTTGAGAAAAGGGGCTTCCATTTTTGATTCGGCAACTTCATTTGCCATGATTCGAGGTCAGCATGTTCAATTAACCGTATTAGGAGCCATGGAGGTTTCCCAAAACGGAGATATTGCCAACTGGAAAATTCCCGGAAAAATGGTAAAGGGAATGGGTGGTGCAATGGATTTGGTTGCTTCTGCAGAAAACATCATTGTTGCTATGATGCATTCCAATAAAGCCGGAGAGTCTAAACTGCTGAAAAAATGTACTCTACCTCTTACCGGTGTTGGCTGCGTTAAGAAAGTAGTTACCGAACTGGCGGTCCTGGAAATAAAAGACAATAAGTTTCATTTGATAGAACGCGCACCGGGAGTAAGCGTGGAAGAAATTATTTCAAAAACCGAAGGCGATCTGGTTGTTCCGGATTTCGTGCCTGAAATGTCTCTTTAACTTTCTGATCTCATTTTTCCACTTGGAAAATTACACCCGGACATATAAACTGCTAACCTGGATCCTGATTATTTCCGGAGCAACTTATTACGGGCTTATGTTGTTTTTTGGCGAGGTTCCGAAAGACGATAGTGACGGATTACAGCACTTTTCACTTTCAAAAGAATCGTGGAACCAGGCAGATCTTTTTCTTGCACATTGGGGGAAACCTTTCTTTATCCTGTTCAGCTCTCCATTTTCGCAATTCGGGTTCTACGGCTATATCCTCTTCAATATACTTGTTTACGTTGTAAGCTGCCGGATCGTTCTAAAAATACTTGAGCACTACGAAACACCCGGGATAATAGGTTTAATGTTTCCGTTGGTCTTAATTACCATTCCCGACTATAGTTATTCAATTGTAGGCGGAATGACAGAACCATTCTTCGGATTAATCTTATTATTCCTTTTCCTGCTTGCGATCAATGAAAAGTGGTTCTGGTTTTCCATTCTTATCTCCTTTACACCTTTTGCACGAAGCGAAGGAATGCTGCTGGTGCTTGCGGCCGTTCCGTACTTGCTTTTACTCCGGAAATGGAAATATATACCGTTACTCCTAACCGGATTTGTGATCTACGCCATAGTCGGCTGGATTATACTCGAGCAACCTTTATGGTATTTCGAGAACGATCCTTATCCCGCAATTAGCATTTATGGTTCAGGGCCCTGGCATACATATATAACAAGCATTTTCAATCATACAGGGCTAATAGCGGTTATTTTTGCCCCGATCGCCTTATTTGGTTTGCTGGTTTGGCGATCAAAAGGCAAAAGATCAGATTTGATTCACATCTTGTTTTTCAGTGGAATTTATCTCGGGATCATTGTTATACATTCCTACTTGTGGACTGAAGGTTTACGCGGCGCACTTGGTCTTTCTCGTTTAGGCACATTGGGTTTATTGCCACTTCTTGTTATTGAATGCATATCGCTTGGATTTGTACTTCGTGAACTCAACAAAATGGTTCATGCCTTTGCGGCGCTTTGTATTGGGTTGTTGATCTTCAGGGAAATAATGCAACTCGATCTTCCCGCGAAAGCAACTATTCAGCAAAAAACATTATTGGAAACCAGCATATACCTGGAAAACAACCAGGAAAAAGCCCGAACCATCTATTATTTCCATCCCATGATCGGTTATTACTTCGGATTGACCACAAAATCACAGAACAAGAAGTTTCAACACCGGTATATCCACCTGAAAAAGGATGTAGAAGGACTGTTCATGCCCGGAGACCTGATAGTACGCGATTCCAAATTCGGCGCGCTTGAACAGGGACTACCACTGGAAGAGCTAAAAAAATATCCTTGGATAATTCCTGTTAAACATTTTTATATTCCGCATTACTACGTTGAAGCAAGCGGCGAAGCCCAGTCAGTAATTATTTACGAGGTGATGGATAAAGAGACCTTCAAACGCAGCGAATGGGAAAATAAGCGAAGAGTTATTGAAACTAAATTCAATAAAAAGCCGGTTGTCACCAAAGGAATAATTACAACAGAATTCTTTGGCATTGATACTCTTTTGAAACTCCCGGAACTCTATGGCCCGAGACAAGAATTGGTTTGTCATTATTCACTGGAAACGAAAGGAAAACTGCCTGTTCATATCATTTTCAATTCAGAATCGGGGTATTACGTTTCTGTACCTTTAGATCCGGAAAAACAGGAAATTACCCTCCCGTTTGTAACAGGAAACATCATGGGCGTGCTTTTTGTTCACAACCCGGGCAAGCAACCTTATCAACTAACGTTTGAGCAAAAATCCTGGCGACAAACTCTTGATTCGGGTATTCTGTCTGTAAAATAAATGCGTTTTCCTTTCGTTTGTGGAGCATATTTTACAATAATTGCCCATCTTTGAGGCACAAATCCAGAAAATGATTCAAAAGCTATCCATTTTAATTCCTGCATACAACGAAGGTCCAACAATTCACTTGATTCTTGACAGGATCAAGAAGGTTGAACTTGAAAACAATGTCCACAAGGAATTGGTTATTGTAAACGACTGTTCAAAGGACAACACTGTTGAACGCATTGAAGCTTATATGGCAGCAAATCCCGAAATGGATATCCGTTTGTTTTCACAGCCTTACAATCAGGGAAAGGGCGCAGCGATTAACCGGGCAATTAAAGAAGCAACAGGAGAATACCTGATTGTACAGGATGCCGATCTGGAATATGATCCGGAAGAATACAACCTTTTATTGAAACCAGTTTATATGGACAATGCCGATGTGGTTTATGGTTCACGTTTCATGGGACACCAACCTCACCGTATTTTGTTCTACTGGCACTCAAAAGGAAATAAGTTTCTTACGGGACTTTCCAATATGATGACGAACCTGAACCTGACGGATATGGAAACCTGTTACAAGCTCATCCGTTCATCAATCGCAAAGGATATCAACATCAAAGAAAACCGATTCGGAATAGAACCTGAGATAACAGCAAAACTGGCTAAGCGCAAAGGAATCCGTATTTATGAAGTAGGTATTTCATACTACGGAAGAACCTATGAAGAAGGAAAGAAAATTGGTTGGAAAGACGGTTTCAGAGCCATTTACTGTATTCTGAAATATCGCTTCTTTAGTTAGTAGGAATTATATACGCACAAAAAAACCAGCATCAAAACAATGCTGGTTTTTTATATTATAAGGAATATCTACTAGTACAATTCTTGCTTCAACGAAGATCTGTAATCTTTAATTTCTTCTCTGTTGATCTTGTGATCTGCATTCTTCAATAGGTTCAGCAAGTAAAGGAAGTTTTCCTGATCCTCAATTTCCAAAGGATACTCGTTTCCTTCTTCATCCTCCTCAAACTGAGCCTGAACATCAAACGATTCACGATCAACCAAGTATTCGTATGACAAACGCAATACCTTAACTACCAATGGATCCTGTTCTTTCAAAGCTTGTTCGCGAAGTTCTTTCAAATCTTCAACAACACCTTTATAAAGAACACCTTCTTTCTCCACTTTAGCAATAATAGCTTCTAATTTCTTGTTGGCAATTGCCGTTTTCATACGCTTATTTTTTGGTATCGTAGCACCACTACGACGCACAAATGTAATGACTTCATTCCAGTTTATTAGCAAAACATACTGTGTTTTTTGGTACTAAAGAATAATTCCTGAAAAATGCCTTAAGTTGTTATATTTGTAATTCACGAAAAAACTGCCCTTGCTGGAACTCATCATAAAAGCTGTTGTAACCGGATTTATACTAAGTGTATTGATCGGTCCAGTGTTTTTTATGTTGCTGGAAATTAGTATCAGAAAAGGGGTTAGAGCAGCACTAAGTTTCGATTTAGGAGTTCTGCTTTCGGACATCATTTACATTCTCATTGCCTATTTATTCTATAACCAGGTAGCCAATATTACCTCTGGTGATCAGCGTTATCTTTTCCAGTTAATCGGCGGAACCATCTTTATCATCTTCGGATGTTTTACATTATTCAAAAAACCTAAAAACGAAGTTGATCAGGAAAATGTAAGCATTCAGACAAAGGACTACCTAACACTCGGCTTAAAGGGTTTTCTGCTTAATTTCGCAAATCCGGCGGTGATAGTTTATTGGTTTTCGGTTATTGCAAACGGCGCTGAAGGAAGCGAAAAAAATCCTGATCAGGGATTACATTTAGAGCTATATATCGTTATTATTTTGGTGACCTTTTTTTCAGTAGACATCCTTAAAGTTGTCGGAGCCAAAAAATTGCGTCCGTTCATCACTGAAAAAGTACTTATCGGGCTTAACAGATTAACAGGACTCATTATTCTTATTACGGGAATCGTGCTTTTATTGAAAGGAATTGTTTTTCTCGTAGAACTAAAGGACAGTTCCTTCATTCTGAATAAAGTCGGTCTTATGTTGAAAGACGCGTCTCAAGTCTTCCACTAGAAATCACAGCCCTCCGTTCAAAAGTTTCTTAATCTATAGTTAGCAATCTCAATTGGGGTCGTAACTTTGGCACTTATTTTCACTTATACAAGCGTAAAACATATTCTATGAAGTGGTTGTTTCTTTTCATTATTCTTTCTCCGATCAGTATTTATGCTCAGCCCATCCTGAAAGAAAATCTTACGCGCAAACAGCATACTTACTACGATTTTAAGCAGACTAAAATACAATCTCAGGGATTTTACTACAAAGATCTTCTGGGTGAAACCACAAACGAGCATGGTAAATGGCAGTATTTTGATGAAGCCGGAGTACTTGTTGAAGAACGTAATTACTACCGTGGAAAATTAAACGGAGAAGTAAAAACCTTCTACAATAACGGGAAACCAAAAGAAATAGGTTACTTCAAAAAAGGATTGCAGGATTCCATTTCAAAGCGCTGGTACGAAACAGGTATATTACAAAGCGAAGGACAATACACGAACGGAATACCTTCGGGACGATGGAACGAATACTACTTTACCGGAAAAATCAAAGAAACCGACGAATACAAAGACTCACTCAAACTTGTTTGGGATTATTGGGCTCCGGATTCTCTCCACACGCATCTGGTGAAAGAAGGAACAGGGGTTTACCTCACTTTCTACACAACCGGATCAGAAAAGGAATTTTATCATTACAAAGACGGCTATAAACACGGACGTTTTGAAGAATACAGTATTTACGGTTACACTTTACTAAACGGAAGTTTCAAAGCCGGTGAAGTTGACAGTACCTGGAACTACTATTTCTACGACGGTGGAATTGAAAAAACGGTGAATTATGATAACGGTGTGATTGATGGAGCTTACATTTCCTACTATGATGACTCCATCCCAAGAACTACCGGAAAATACGATCATGGAAAGAAAACCGGTTCATGGGTTTGGTATACCAACGAGAAGGGAAAAGACATGGAAGGTCGTTTTGTAGATGACTTGCAGGACGGAAAATGGACTTATTATCATCCGAATCAACAGATTTCCTATACCGCAAACTACAAAACCGGATTGCGAACCGGAACCTGGTATTACTTCTATGAAGATGGATCAAAATTCAAGGTTGGATCGTGGGAAAACGATGTAAAACACGGCAAATGGGAAACCTGGTATGAAGATGGAACGTTGCTTTTAACTGGAGTATACGTAAACGGAAAAGAAGAAGGCGAATGGAACAATTACTGGGACAGTGGTAAATTGAAAAACAAAGCAACATTCAAAGCCGGACTACTTGATGGAAACTGGATTTCGAACTATACCGACGGAAAACCAAAAACAACCGGGGAATACAAAGAAGGAATGAAAACCGGTTTATGGTCGGAGTATTTCGACAACGGAAAACTAAAGGATCAGGGCACTTACAAAGTCATTAAGATCAAATCGAAGATTGAACACGGAATTTTAAAAGATTTCGATCATTACGAAAGTGTGAAAGACGGATTGTGGACTTCTTACTCCCAGAAAGATTACAAACGTATTGAAGAAGGTGAATACAAAGACGGTGAAAAAGAAGGTGTCTGGAGTGCGTACTGGCCCGGCGGGAAAGTTCCAAGTGTTCAGAACAACTACAAGAATGGTAAACTGGAAGGAAAAACCACTGAATTAGACCGTCGTGGTAACGTAGTTTCAGAATGTGATTACAAAGACGGATTGAAACACGGAAAAATGAAAATCTTCGATAAAAAGGGGAATGTTGTTCAGGAAATGGATTTCGAGTTCGGCTTACAGGTCATAAAAACAGAAACCAATTCCATTGAATTTGCACCGAGATAAGTAGTCTTAAATCATCTTTTGTTGTATCTTAAAGTAAAAAGATCAACAACATGACAGAACAAGAACTCGGTCAATTAGGCGAAAACATTGCAGAAAAACACCTCATCTCGAAAGGATTTAAGATCCAGGCGAGAAACATCCGTTATGGAAAAGAAGAACTGGATATTGTTGCCAAAAAGGACGACAAATTAGTTGTAGTTGAAGTAAAAACCCGGCAGACAGCTGAAATTGGTGAGCCGTGGCGCGCAGTAACACGCAAAAAACAAAAACACATTATTCGTTGCGCACACAATTATGTGATAGATCACAACATTGACCTGGAAGTTCGTTTCGACATTGTTTCCATTGTCCACAACTCATTCCGAACTGATCTGGAACACATTGAAGATGCTTTTTCCACTTAAAAACAGATTCACCGAATCTTGCTTTTATTTCCGGCTTTAATTCACGAGTATTGTATCATGAAATATACACTTGTATTATTTGCGTTCTTTCTACTTCCTGCAAGCTGGTCGCAGGTATTTCATTTTGAAGACACCGCTGCAACAATCACAGTAAGCACAACACAATCTCCGGCACACTGGTATTTGGAAATTTACAACGATTGCGGTACAGACACCACGCTCCGCTGGGTGGCACATTTCGAAAATATTCCTGCAGAATGGAACATTGGATTCAGTGTACAAAACCAGGATTGGCCAACTATTAACGATGGCGACAGTTCAGATTTTATCGCTTTTGTCGCACAAGACTTCCCTCAAAAACTCATTATTGGTGCAACAACCAATCAGACTCCCGGGCACGGATCCGTATTCTTCGACATTTTTGATCCTGCCAACAGAAACTTCATCCAAACTATCGAATACGAATTCATAGTAGGAAGCGCCGGGTTAAACGCATTAGATGACCTGGATTTTGTAAAGATCGAAGACGGAATACTTGCCATAACGAATGGGAAATTAACAGAACTAATTGTTTATGATCTTTCCGGAAAAACCCTGTTCAACGAAACAAGTTCAAGTTGTTTTGATCTCACTAAGTTACCAAAAAACATAACTACCGTTATTCATCTGATTCAGGGAAGCGACCAAAAGGTTCTTAAGTTATTTCAGCAATAATGAGCCAGAATTTTATCAGCAAGAACATCGCTAAGCTTCACGTAACTTTCATTGGTCCAGCCACCAACATGCGGGGTAAGTAAAATACGCTCTTCAGCCAAAAGCTCATCCAGTTCCAACGGGTGGTCTTCCACGAAAAAGGCCTCAAAGCTCTTCTTTTCGAATTCGTTGACATCTAATCCGGCACCTATTACTTTGTTATTTATGAATGCTTTTAGCAAAGCCTTTGTGTTGACAATTTTTCCACGTGAGAGATTCAGAAGAACTATTGGTTTTCCTAAGCCGTCAAAAAATTCTTCGTTCGCAAAATAGATGGTTTCCTCGTTTTGCGGAATATGAAATGAAATCACATCAGCTTTTCTTATTATGGCTTCAAGTGTTGCTTCAGTAACATATTCTGAGCCAAAATCCTGTTTGTATTTGTCGTAAGCCAAAACTGTGAGATCAAAACCACGCAGCTTTTTAGCGAAGGCCTGTCCGTTATTTCCGAAACCGATAATTCCAACTGTTTTTCCGTCTAACTCTACTCCACGGTTCTCATCCCTGTTCCATTTTCCTTGTCGGATCTGGTTGTTTGCAATATGCAGTCGATTCAATATGCTAAGCAGCATTCCCAAAGCGTGCTCACCAACTGCATTTCGGTTTCCCTCCGGAGCATTGAACAATTCAATTCCCTTCGATTCGCAATATGCAACATCAATATTCTCCATTCCCGCTCCTGAACGCGCAATGAATTTCAGGTTTGAGGCATGCATCAAAAAGTCTTCATTTACTGTAAAGCGTGACCGAATTACAAGTCCATCTGCATCCTTAAGCTCCTGAATACATTTTTCAAAACCCCACCCTGTTGCGTCTACACACTCAAATTGCCCGGAAGCAGTTAAACGTTCTTCTAAAATTGGATGTACGGAATCGATAAATAGAACTTTCATAGAAAATGATGTTTTACGAATTTAGGATTTAAACACATTAGTCACATAGAATTTCATGTAGAAACATAGCTAAATGGTCTTTTCAATTCTACATTTTTCAATTTTCAATTGCCCGGTTGATTTCTATTTGTACTACTTTTAAGATTAATGGAAGTTCCGCAGCATTTTACTCTCAAGCAGGTAGCCGATTCGATTCAGAAAACAATCTCTGAGCGTTATGCTCGTACTTATTGGGTAACAGCAGAAATGGTGAAATTAAACCCAACCAGGAAAGGTCATTGTTATCCGGAATTGGTTCAGAAAGAGAACGACCAGATTGTGGTTGATATGCGTGCGACCATGTGGAAAACGCAATACGACAGAATTCGTCAGCGCTTTTTCGATGTAGTGAAAGAACCGCTTCAGGATGGTTTGGAATTGCTATTCCTGGTCCGGATCACTTATCATCCTATTTATAATATTGGATTAGAAATTCTCGACATTGATCCGAATTACACCCTTGGAGCTTTACAACGCGAACGTCAGGAAACACTTGAGCGATTGAACAAAGAAGGGATTCTTAATGCCAATCAGCTGGTAGAAATGGCTTTGGTCCCAAAACGACTGGCTGTTATTTCTCAGATCGACAGCAAAGGATATTCCGATTTCGTAACACTTCTGAACAACCATCCAAGAAGATATTATTTTCACACAACACTCTTCGAAGCAACACTTCAGGGCGACGCGGCTATTCTTTCCATTCAAAAACAACTGGATCAAATCAGGCAAAAGCAGGATCAATTTGATGCTGTAGTAATCGTGCGTGGCGGTGGCGGAGAAA